>NZ_JBRILQ010000011.1:0-116749 GCF_052977045.1 Shewanella sp. 125m-7 | reverse complement strand
ATGACTCTTTGATAATCTAGCTTAGCAATTTACGCTTCGTAGCCAAATGGGTCGTCAATTGAGTGAGCTGGCTTTGTGAACCAAACTGGGCCTTGTTCTGTCATGTAGAAGTGGTCTTCATGACGTACGCCGAATTCTCCCGGTACACACAACATAGGCTCGTTACTGAAACACATGCCAACTTCTAGCGGAGTATGATCGTTTAGCACTAAATATGGCCATTCATGAATATCTAGACCCACGCCGTGACCAGTACGGTGCGGCAAACCCGGTACGTCGTAACCAGGGCCAAAGCCAGCAGCTTCAAGTACATCACGAGCAGCGCGATCAACGCTGGCACAAGTTGCACCTAATTGCGCCGCTTCAAAGCCAGCAATTTGTGAATCTTGCTCAAACTGCCACAATTCGCGTTGACGTGGGCTTGGCTCACCATATACATAAGTACGAGTAATATCTGAGTTATAACCGTATAGCTGACAACCTGTGTCAATCAACACGGTATCATTTAGATCTAGCGCCTTTGGTGACTTAACGCCGTGCGGATAAGCACTGTCTTCACCAAATAATACGATACAGAAGTAAGAGCCGGCAGGAATACCCACTTTAATGTGCGCCGCATTGATAAAGGCTTCGACTTCGCTAGTGGTGATGCCTTCATGCAAGATACGCGCAACGGCTTTGTGCACTTCCATTGTCATGTCTTTCGCACGTTGTAGCAGGCTTAGCTCTACAGCCGACTTGATCATGCGACAACCCGCCGTTGCCGGCTTTGCATTCACATAATTGTATTGAGGATGCGCTTGACGCACACCATCGAAAATAAAGAAAGCCGCTGACTCATCGATACCGATATCACCCGATGCAATCCCCATGTTAGCCAGTACATGACCAAACAGCGCAAAAGGACTTTCATCTTCTTGCCAAGTATTAACCTTGCCGTCGATAACCATAAAGCCGTTCAATGTATCGACTTCAAACGCTGGTGCAATATATTCAACATCGCCCTTGGCAGGCAAAATCGCGCCAACCATACGCTCACTGGCGTACCAACGAGTTCCCGTGTAGTAATAAAGGTTAGTGCCAGCATTTAGGTAAATAGCAGCAATTCCCTGCTCACTCATAATAGCTTGCGCTTTAGCGATTCGAGCTTGGTACTCTTCTCGGCTAATAGGCTCAACACCTTGAGTCATATCCGCTAATTTTGCTAATTCTTGCTCTGCGGTAGAACCGCCTACACCTAAGGTCATCTGCTTACCCTTTATTTAATTATTTAACTATTTAACTATTTATAAATTAACCGAAGCCAACCTAAGCCAACCTAAGCCAACCTAAGCCAACCATAGCCAAACGAGGCTATCGCGTTCGCTTCAATCACAATGCCACACTTTCTAGCATAAAATATACAAAACGTCAGTAACAAACCGGGCTAAATGCAAATAATTGTCGATGAAACCTCAATATGAGTTGCACTCGAACTCATCTCCGCCTCCGGTGAACTAACGGCTAAACACGCCTAAGGCGCCACCTAAGTTAGGATTAATTACAGGCTAGATATCGCCTTGTTCTTACTCCATTGCCACCATGAAATAAGCAGTAGCAGAGCCGCAATCAAAGGTAAGCAACTCACCAACAATATACTCCACCCCAATTGGTGAATAACCCAGCCAGCGCTGAGTGATGCTATCGCTTGTGCGCCAAAGATGAAGGTGTCATTAAAGGACTGCACTCTATAACGCTCACTCTTGTCATAGCAGCGAGGTAACAAGGCGGTACCGGCAACAAACAAAAAATTCCAACCAATGCCAAGCAATACTAAAGCGGCCCAATAGTTAAGTAGATCTCGCCCCATAACGGCAGTGATAATGGTAATAAGGTAAGCCAACAGACCTAGTAGCATCATCTTGGAAACGCCGAGGCGCGCCACAAGGACACCACTAAATAAAGAGGGTAAATACATGGCAATAATATGACTTTGTATCACCCATTTAGTGTCAGCCAGTGAGTGATGCTCGACATGATGCATATGCAGCGGCGTCGCGGTCATCACAAAACTCATCATGGCATAACCTAAGGTCGCCCCCGCAATGGCAACCCAAAGCTGCGACTGAGTTAAAATCTTGCCTAGTGGTCTAGCACTAGCTTGAGATTGCTGGCGGTTAACCCGTTTTTCAAGCTCAGGTTCACGATAAAAACTTAACACTATGGCGGCGATAAGGCTGACAAATGTTAGACACAAAAATGCACCGACATAGGTCTGCTGTAATAGACTGCTCCCCCAAACGGCTAATTCAGGGCCGATGATAGCCGCGGCAAGCCCGCCGAGCAGTACTCTTGAGGCAGCCTTGGCAACCAACGCCTCGTTGACAGACTCCATGGCAGCAAAACGATATTGCTGCACCACAGCCCCTGCTGAGCCCAGCATTACGCCACTAAAACAGAATAAAGTAAAACTCTGTTGCGATGTCGCCAGCGCAGCAATAAGCCCAGAGCTAGCCCCGAGTAACGCTCCACCGATAAATACAGGTTTTCGCCCAAAGCGCTGCATCAACTTAGAAACGGGGAGTACTGATAGCGCAAGCCCTATGACCATAGAGGCAATCGGCAGAGTCGCCAGTTCTGAGGAGGGCGCAATTTCGGCGCCAATTAAGCCTCCGAGCAACATCATCATAGGCGTAGCACTCATAGCAAATGCTTGCGCTAGCATTAACACCCAAACGTTAAATGGCATAAAATCAGCGTTTCCTTAATGCAATATTGCTGCAGAAGTTGAATGTTCATGTTGAGGCTTAATAGCAAACTATAGTGGCATGAACCCTCAGCTTTATAAACATTCCGTTCAATTTGTTTAACACTCGCATTAAAAGCGACAGATTAATTTGTACCGCTAACCTCCCAAGATAAAGCGCTTTATGGTAATCTCCGCGCTAAATTCGTACAAAAATAAACAGACTACAGCTCAGTAGAAACGAGCTTTAGCGCTGATAACGGAGTTTGAATGTCAAATACAATTGCAGCCCGCCTTAGTGCCATTCGTAGTGAAATGGCAAAATCTCACCTGGACGCTTTTATTATTCCCCGCGCCGATGAATACTTAGGTGAATATGTACCAGAGCATAATGAGCGCATGCTGTGGGCCAGTGGATTTACCGGTTCTGCGGGCATGATTATCGTACTCAAAGACCGCGCTGCAATCTTTGTCGATGGCCGTTATACGGTGCAAGTTCGCCAACAAGTTGATGGCAATTTATTTGAGTATTTAAGTCTACACGACACGCCTCAGGCGCAGTGGCTAATTGAACAGCTTGGCGCAAACGCTAAGGTCGGTTTCGATGCTCGTCTGCATACGCTAGCATGGTTTAACCAAACCCATAGCGAACTGACTAATGCGCAAATCCAGTTAATCCAAGTCGAGCAAAATCCCATTGACCTGCATTGGACTGACAGACCGTCTCCGGCAAGTAACCCTATCATGCTATTTAGCGAGCAAAGCGCGGGGCGAACTAGCCTAGAAAAACGCACCTGCATTGGCTTAGAGATCAAAAAACAAGGCGCCGATGTCGCAATTATCTCGGCGTTAGATTCTTTCTGCTGGTTACTCAATATTCGTGGTAAAGACATTCCATGCCTCCCCGTAGTACTGGGCACTGCGCTGCTGCACGCCAATGGCGATATGCAGCTATTTACCGACATCAACAAGCTGCCAAAAAACATCCTTGATCACGTCGGTGAAGGCGTCAGCTTTAACAATGAATCTGAACTGGCTGCAGCGCTTGCCACATTAAGCGGCACTAAAGTTCTGGCAAGTCCAGAGAGCTGCAATGCTTGGCTACAACTTACCGCTCAGTCTGCGGGTGCACTGCTCATCGCCGGCCACGATCCCGTTGCCTTACCTAAAGCGCAGAAGAACGAGGCTGAACTTGCAGGCATGAAGGCCTGCCATATTCGTGACGGTGTGGCGGTAAGCCGTTTTCTGGCTTGGTTAGACCATGAAGTCGCGGCTAACCGTTTATATGATGAAGCGTATCTTGCAGATAAACTGGAAAGCTTCCGCTTAGCGGACCCTCAATATCAAGAGCCTAGCTTCGATACCATATCAGCCACCGGCGCAAATGCTGCAATGTGCCATTACAATCATAACAATGGCACCCCTGCACAGATGATGATGAACAGCATCTACCTTGTCGACTCTGGGGCACAATATCTAGATGGCACCACAGATGTGACTCGAACCATTGCGATTGGTGATGTCACGGATGAGCAGAGAAAAATGGTGACCTTAGTATTAAAAGGCCACATTGCAATCGATCAAGCTAAGTTCCCTAAAGGCACTAGCGGTATGCAACTCGATTCTTTTGCCCGTCAATATTTATGGCAGCATGGCTTTGACTTTGACCACGGTACCGGTCACGGCGTAGGTCACTACTTGAGCGTTCATGAAGGTCCGCAGGGGATTGCAAAAGGTCGCTCAAACGTCGCGCTACTTGAGGGCATGGTGCTTTCTAATGAGCCAGGTTACTACCGCGCCGATGAATTCGGTATCCGATTAGAGAACTTAATCGCGGTGCGTCCATGCCAAACACTGGCCAATAGCGAACGTGAAATGCTTGAGTTTGAAGCAATGACCTTTATCCCGATGGACTCACGTTTAATCGACAAGCGCTATTTAACTGAGGCTGAAGTTAATTGGTTTAACCAATATCATCAACAAGTTAATGATAAACTCTCGCCATTTATGCAAGGTGATGATTTAACTTGGCTGAACAAGGTCACCGCTGCAATTTAACCTTGCAGCCAACCTATTTAACAAAAGCAGTGCTCAAGCACTGCTTTTTATTGCCTTTGTCCCAAAATAGCCATTGAAAAAGTGCAGGTTTTAACCTAAAAGTTTGCTATACTCCGCCACCGCCATTTTAATGGTATAGATAGACGCTAACGTTACCTGTTAGCAATTGAATTGTTGAACATAGGACTCCTCAATCATGAGATTTGAATCTTTTAGTTTTGCTCCTGAGATTTTGCGTGCAATCTCTGAATGTGGTTATGAAAAAATGACACCAATTCAGCAGCAAGCGATCCCAGCCGTTCGTCGTGGCCAAGATGTACTTGCGAGTGCGCAAACAGGTACCGGTAAAACAGCCGCTTTTGCATTGCCTATCTTACAAAAGATGCTAGATAACCCAAGCGTTACGGGGCGCTCGAATGCACGCGCGTTGATCTTAACCCCGACTCGTGAACTAGCAGCGCAAATTGCCGATAACATCAATGACTACGCCAAATACCTAGATATGAAGATTGTTACCATTTATGGTGGTGTCAAAATGGATAGTCAGGCAACTAAGTTAAAGCGTGGCGCCGATATCATTATCGCAACACCAGGCCGTCTACTTGAGCATCTCGTTTCTTGTAACTTAAGCCTATCTAACATCGAGTCTTTAGTCCTAGACGAAGCCGACCGTATGCTAGATATGGGCTTTAGCGCCGATATCCAAAAAATTCTGCAAGCGGTGAATAAGAAACGTCAAAATTTATTATTTTCTGCCACTTTCTCTACCGCAGTTAAACAGCTAGCAAACACGATGATGGTTAAACCAAACGTGATTGCTGCCGACAAGCAAAACACCACTGCGATTACAGTAAGCCAAGTTGTTTACCCTGTAGAGCAGCGCCGTAAGCGCGAGCTATTGTCTGAGCTAATCGGTAAGAAAAACTGGCAACAAGTACTGGTATTTACGGCCACTCGCGATGCTGCCGATAAGCTTGAAAAAGAGCTTAACCTTGATGGTATTCCAACTGCAGTGGTTCACGGCGAAAAAGCACAGGGTAGCCGTCGCCGTGCATTACGTGAGTTTAAAGAAGGCAAGATGCGCGTGTTAGTTGCAACAGAAGTCGCTGCTCGCGGCCTTGACATTCAAGGTTTAGAGTACGTTGTTAACTTCGATTTGCCTTTCTTGGCTGAAGATTATGTTCACCGTATTGGCCGTACTGGCCGTGCAGGTAAGTCTGGTGTGGCTATCTCTTTTGTTAGCCGCGAAGAAGAGCGCACCCTTGCCGATATCGAAAAGCTAATTGGTCAACAACTGCGCCGCATTAGCATTCCAGGTTATGAAGTCGGTAGCCGCGAGCTATTGATCAAGCAGCTTCAGACACGTCGCAGCTTTGCTAAGAAACAACAGCGCGTCGATAATGTTGGCGCACAGGTTATTGCAGAGAAAAACATGCAAGGCCGCCGTGTAAAAGTTAAAAATGCATCACCGGCAAAAATAAAGAAGATTAAATAATCGCTGTACGGACACCGAATTATTTTATGAACAGAAAGGGCACCTGATTGGTGCCTTTTTTAATCGGTAAAATACCTTTAGCGAGCAAGTTAATTTCATACTTATATCGCCATTAGGTATAATCCCCTAGCCGTCTCATTTATCACATCACTACGGCGGAGAATCCATGTCAGATATCACCTATAACCAAGCTGTTTTAGCGTTCGCGACTGCGGGCCTAGAAGCACTTTCAGAAGCAAGCGCTAATAGTAGCAGCGTAAGAACACCTGCGGCTGAGAGTCACTTTCTTTGCAGCTGGATGGTCACCGCATTAAAGCAACGTACTTTTTCAAAGCTTGTCGCCGATGACTTAACCTTATGGATCCGTCAAGCGCGCAGCATGGGCGCAGGTGCGGAATTAAAAGTCTTATTGCAAAAGATTAAGGCGCAATATAGCCATATTAACGACCAACAAAACGGTTTAGGTTTGTCTATTAATGCCATGATTGCAGAGCTAGCAAGTCAAGAGTGGTTAATTATCACAGATCAAGAAGTGACTAAGAAGCTCAAGCTTGATAGCGATGGCTGCAATAGCTTAATTATCTCTGATGATCAATTTAGCCAGCGCATCGTCAATGACGAGCTCATTAAACCGATTACGGTTTATGTCCGTGCAGATGAAATGACCTTCGCCAAGATGGCATATAAGCATAATTTGCTATTAAGCCCAGGGAATAAAAAGGCCTCTTTGATTAAGCATCATAAGGCTTATCAGATTTGGCCTAAAAATCGACAGCCGGCATTAACGATACTGTTGCCACTTTAGGCTAACGTTTAATACAAGATATAAAAATGGCCTGCTAATGCAGGCCATTTTATTTTTAAAATCTTACTTTAGAATGATACCGTCACATCGGCGCTACACGTCGTAGCTTGGGTATCACACGCCTTATAGGTGTAGGTTCCACCGCCTTTACTGCTAATAGTATCGATATAAGTCGCCGAACTTGAAGATATTCCAACTAGCGTGCCATCACGATAAACATCGACTTCGCTACCGGCTGCACCACTAAAGCTCAACTCAACCGTCTTCACACCTCTTTGCTTATAGTGATTAGTCGTAACCGTTAGACCATCGCCCGTACCCGGTTCGCCACCATTATCATCACCAGCACACCCATTTGCCGTTAGGTATGTATCTGCAGCTTGTGCATCAATAATACCATGGCCGAAATAGACATCATGACCCGAGGCTCCCGAATCTCGAGCACTTGCATTTAGCGCGGCGCGGATCTCTTCACCTGTACACTGATTGTGGTTAGACCAAACGCGTGCGGCAATACCCGATACAGCAGGAGTCGCCATAGAAGTACCACTCATAAAGCCATAATCAGAAGTCCCAATTGCAAGCTCTGCACTGCTTGCTGCAACGATCGATGCACGGTCCTCAAATGTTGCACCAACAGCAGGAATTGACGTAGCGTTTGCATCACCTAACGTGCCGTAAAGCATGCCAGGCTCATTGTTGATGATAATTGCACCGACGCCACCAGAGGTTTCACAATTGAGTACCTTGTCATGGAATGAGATAACGCCGCGATCGATAACACATACTTTACCATTCGCACCTGAATCGATTGCTTCGGCAGTGCCCATGAAGTAAGTACTGCCATTTATAGAACCCGCATTCTCCATTGCTGAGCTGGCTAGCGGATTACCATCAACACTCATATTTGAAGCCGTCGCCATGCCCGCGGGGTACGTCGAGAGGGTATCGACACCACCTGCTGCAATCTCAACGCAGATACTGGTATCTGTGCGCTGCTTCTTACCTCGGCCTGTCGTACAACCAGGATATTGTGAAAAATCAGCTATCGCGTCGGCCGCATCATTTGCGCCCACCATCATGACTGAAGGATAGCCCGCAGGATAAGAACGAACACTGTTACCATCGTTACCCGCTGCAGCAACCACTAGACCGCCTGCATCACTGAATGATTGGAATGCATTAGACTCGGTAGAGTTGGAGCCTCCACCACCTAAACTCATACTTATAATGTTAGCGCCGGCTTGGCTACATAGATTTGCTGCATGGGCAAGATCAGATGAATACCCCCAGCCATCGGCGTTAAACACTTTAATGATGTGCATATCGACACCCGGTGCCATACCCACTACGCCAATATTGTTATCTGCAGCACCAATCGTACCGGCTACATGAGTACCATGTGGCCCACCATTTTGGTCCCAGCTACCCGTGCCGCTATCGTTATCACCATCAATATTATTCCAAACAAAATCAAGGTTACTTCTATCTAAGCCTGAGTCAATAACGCAGACCTTCATACCTGCACTAGCATTAAAACTAATCTCATTCACATTCGATTGCTTAACGGCGTATGGGGTGACTTGCTGCGTCATAGGGTTACCAGCATCATCACTAAATGACATTAGAAAACGGGGCTGATCCACTTCGATTAATCTAACATGCGGGTTATTTAATAGGCCTTTAACCTGCGCTAAATCTTTGCCTGAAAATGTTGCCGCAATAAAGCCATTGCCCTCTAGGTTTAGCTCCCCCCCGACTTTCTTAGCTAAAGCTTTAATCACGCCCTTGTTATCATTATCGACCTGAATAACATATCTCTCACTTGCCATAGCACCTGCCGACATGCCAAGAGATAACGCGATTAACGCCGTAGCTACTTTTGTTAATTTCATATTTTTGCTCCAAAATTCAAACATTAGACCGAGCACTGCGACCCACTCTGTTTTTAGTTTTATAAACTTTTTTATTATTTCTTTTTGGTGAAAACAACTAAATCACAAAATAAAACCTAGCACACGCCCGCGTCGATAACAATTCATTAACAAGCGCTATAGTGATAACTTAAGGTAAGACTGAATAATAGTTCAAAAGTATGAGGTGGAGATATGAAGTCGAGAGTTCACTGCAATTCACTTGCTGAATTGGCACAAAAGCAATGACAACAAGCCTTACTGCCAAATATAAAATCACAATAAACGCTTATTCATGCAAAATAAATTTCTTATCAATCTAGAAAATCTGAGCCAAGAATGAAGTAAGCGTTCATCCTCTCCTCAATAGCTTTAGATATGACTCGCTTAGCTTGTTACATTAGCTTGTTACTCTAGTCCATAGCGGTTTTTACTCATGACACGACAGACTCCCGAGTAGACGGATAACCTCAATGACAGAAATGACAGAAATGACAGAACATCTTGGTTTTTTAGCGCTTAATCGCCGTAAAATTACGTGCTAGCATAACGTTAATTCTCTCGACCGAAATATAACATTATGAGCAGCAACACAAATCCGCACTATGAAACCTTGGCCCAACACTTTCAAAGCATTAGTCACTTTGAGCACCTAAGTGCGCTAGGAGATTGGGATCAAGCTGCCATGATGCCAATGGGGGGCGGTGAAGCACGTGGTGCGGCGATGGCTGAACTTGCAAAGCATATTCACTCACTAAAAACCGCGCCAATGTTAGCTCATACCATTGAGGACGCTGAGCAGTTACCACTCACAGCGCAGCAGCAAGCTAACTTACGCGAAATGCATTATCAGTACATGCAAGCTAATGTGGTCCCAGGCGGCTTAGTTGAAGCTAAAACTAAGGCCGCTTATCACTGCGAGCAAGCCTGGCGTGAGCAACGTCGTAATAACGACTGGCAAGGCTTTAAACCTAATCTTGAAAGTCTTATGGAATTAGTTAAAGAGGAAGCCAATATCCGCGCCGATGCGCAAAATGTTAGCCCGTACGATGCACTACTCGATAAGTTTGAACCGGGAATGACCACCGCGAGTCTTGAACAGATCTTTGGTCAACTAAAGACCTGGTTACCAGGCCTAATCCAAACGGTGCAAGAAAAGCAAAAGTCCCAGCCAAGCTTTGCCATCCCAACAGCAAGTGCTGCTAACCAAGCTAAGCTCGGCAGAGAAGTGATGAATATTCTCGGCTTTGATTTTAATCATGGCCGTCTCGATATTAGTAGCCACCCTTTCTGCGGCGGGGTTGCTAGTGACGTGCGCCTAACGACTCGTTACGATGAAGCCGATTTTACCAGCGGTCTGATGGGTATCGTTCATGAAACAGGCCACGCTAAGTATGAGCAAGGCTTGCCGCTAGCATGGCGCGGCCAACCTGCTGGACTTGCCCGCTCAATGGCACTGCATGAAAGCCAGAGTCTATTCTGTGAGATGCAAATCGGTCGTGGCCCGGCGTTTCTTAAGCTTATTCAGCCACACTTAAAAACACTATTAGGCTGCGAGTTAAGCCACGATCAGCTTACCAATATATATTCACGAGTCACTCCAGGTTTAATCCGAGTCGACGCAGATGAAGTCACTTACCCTTGCCATATATTACTGCGCTTTGAAGCAGAAAAAGCGTTAGTCACTGGCGAGCTAGCGGTCGCGGACTTACCCGACTTCTGGTCACAACAAATGCAGTCACTATTAGGCATTAATACCGATGGCGATTATAAGAACGGCTGCATGCAAGACATTCATTGGGCCGTGGGCGAGCTAGGTTATTTCCCTAGTTACACCTTAGGCGCTATGTATGCCGCGCAATTTAAGAATGCGATGCAAATGAAAATTGGTAGCGTAGAAAACTTGATTGATACTGGTAAACTCACCGATGTTATGGGCTGGCTTAATGATAATGTTTGGTCACAAGGTAGCCTGTTAGATATCGATAACCTGATGCGTCAAGCTAGCGGTGAAACACTCAACCCTGAACACTTTAGATCGCACCTTGAACAACGCTATCTTTAAAAAAACCATACCGGCTATTGTCACACTCCCTACACCGTATTGAGCACTTTACTCATCACGCTGGGAGTGAAAGATATCACCACGAGGACACGCTATGAAGTTACGTCAGATCCAACCGCTAGATTGGGATAGTATTTTAGCCATTCAACTTGAGTGCTATCCGCAAATCGAACCCGAGTCACTCGAAGTGCTACAAAGTAAGTGGCATGCCTCCCCTGAGAGTTGCTTTATCATCGAGTCGCAATCACAAGTATTTGGCTACTGCTTAGCGCATCCTTGGACGCTTGATACTCCGCCCTCTTTAGATCAAGTACTGTCAGAAGTAAAACAAGCAAATACCTTATATTTACACGATATTGCGCTTTCATCTAAGGCGCAAGGTAAAGGGGCGGGTCGGCTCGCGCTAACAACCCTTGTCGACTTTGCGAAGCAACAGCAATATCCGACAATCTCTTTGGTTGCGGTTCAGGGCGCACACCATTACTGGGCTAAGCAAGGCTTTGAGGCTAAAATGATAGATAAAGATCTGTCATGTTATCCTGAAGATGCTCGCTATATGATTTATACCTTATAGCCGAGATTTGGTATCATAACGGCAATTTCATTAGAGAAGCTAAAAATGGCAACCAGAATCACCTATAAATTTAAGAACCAAGCAAGAGAGATTAACTTTGCTTACGATAAGTTCCACGATATCTACGAAGCCGTTGCTGCGGCTGAAGGTGTTGATTTAACTCAATACCTGATGATGGAACAGCAAGTCGCGATGACCTCAAAAGGCTCTTCTGCTGTTAAAGACTTTCGCGCTAAAGAGTTTGCTCGCTTTGGCTTTAGTGACATCTACTACCATAAAGATGAACCGAAAAAGTCATAAAGCGTAAGCCAGTAGTTATCACCATCCAATAAACCTAATAAAAAGTGATATTAATGACGACTTCATATTTGTCTAATAACGAACATGCTAACTTTCCACGTGCTGGCTTTTTTAAGCGCTGTGGGGCGATAGTTTATGACCTTTTACTTGCCGTAGCCGTGTACATGGTTGCAGGTGCAATTGGTTTTGCTGTTTTTATCGGTTTAACATCCACTGGTTTAATTGATACGGGAGGGTTTGAGCATGTCTCTGACCTCCTAAACAATACCCCGCTCTATAAAGGTATTTATCAATTCTGGATAGCCTTATGTGTCGGCCTATTTTATATCAGCTTTTGGAGCTATGGTGGTCAAACACTGGGTATGCGTGCTTGGCGCCTAAAGATCCAACATCCAAATGGTCAAAATCTTAGTATGGTCACTGCAGCAGCAAGATTGGTTTGGTCATTGTTGGGAATTGGCAATTTATGGATTTTGATTAATGGTGACAAGCTAGCACTGCAAGATATGATGACCCGTTCAGAAGTTGTCGAGTTATCAAAAGAAGCGAATCAAATGCGTAACTGGCGCGGTGTTTAATTCGCTATTTATAACTTATAACCGTCTTATTATAAAGAGTGCAATGCGCTCTTATAGCAGTCGATATAAGAAGGTGATCGACTCAGAGATCTTTAGCGCTTCTGATGCAGCGGGAATAACGTTAGCTAGCAGACATACCTTGCAAGACATCTAACAAAAAAGCCAATCTATACCCGTTAAATCGGTGTAGATTGGCTTTTTTTATGGCTTTTTAATGACTATTTCGTTGAGCAACGCACTGTAGGCGATGCGCGATAAAGAACATTATTTCCGAATAAAATAGAGCGCCCCAATACTAAAGAGTAGCGCGGGCATCCCGGCACTGACAAACGCAGGCAGGCCGTAAACAATACTCAAGGGGCCGAAAATCTCGCTACAGATATAGAAGCTAAATCCGGCGACCACCCCGAGCAATACTCGAGCGCCCATAGTGACCGTTCGCAGTGGCCCGAATACAAATGATAGTGCAACCAGCATCATCACTGCGACGGTTACGGGCTGCAGTAGCTTACGCCATAATGCCAGTTCATATCGCTCCGACGCCTGATTATTACTCTTTAGATAGTCCAAGTAATCGAGCAGACCTTCAATCGACAATGACTCAGGCTTAACCGAGACCACGCTCAGTTTTTCTGGTGTCAGTGACGAGAACCACTTATCTTCTTCAAGATTAGTTAGCACCACCCGCTCATTGTTAAGCGTGGTTCTTCTTACATCATATAGCTGCCAATATTTATCTTTGTATTCGGCAGAATCAGCGTGCACGGTACTGGTTAAGTTAGTGGTATCGTCAAATTCATATAAGGTGATATTACGTAAACTATCGCTATCGACAACCCCCCCGATGTTGACAAACAGGTCGCCATCTTTTGCCCAAACACCACGATTAGAGTCAATTAAACTACCGCCAGAAATATTGGTTCGCTTAATCTCTTTAGCACGTAACTCCGCAACCGGAGCCACCCACTCAGTAAGCATCATAACGATGATCATCAGTGGAATAGCGGTTTTCATCGCCGACATGGTTATTTGTAGGCGCGACAAGCCTGAAGACTGCATCACCACAAGCTCTGAGTTTGACGCTAACATGCCCATACCTATCAAGGCGCCGAGCAAAACAGCCATAGGGAAAAATAACTCAATATCTCTTGGGATCAAAAATAAGACATAAACACCAGCATCCATCATGGTGTATGTACCGCGACCAACAAGACGAAGTTGATCGACCCACTTAATCATGCCAGACAAGCCGGTTAACACTAATAACGCCAATGAAGAGGTGCTAATCAGCACTCTGGCGATATAGATATCTAGAATTCTCATGCTTTAGCTGCCTTATTTCGCTTAAATAAGCCTGAGACTTTTGCCCCTAACGGGCGCTCTTTACCCAAGAGCAATATCCCGATTGCGAGGGCGGAGGCATGGATCCACCACATACCTAAATATTGTGGGATAACGCCATCCTCTAGTGACTTACGTCCTGCAACCATAAGGCCAAAATAGCCTAGGTATAACAATATCGCAGGAAACATCTTGGCAAACTTGCCTTGACGGTTATTCACCCGTGCCATAGGCACTGCAATTAAAGTCATTAATGGAATAGCCAGCGGCATCGCTAAACGCCAGTGGAATTCAGCAGTCGCTTCAGGGCTATCGATATCCATAAGCTGACCGATAGGCATGGCTGATAATTTACGGCGACGCTCACCGACCTCCTGCTCTTTAATCTGCATTTGGTAGCCACCAAACTCGACAACTTGGTAATCAACACGCTTAGGGTTGCCTTGATATTGCACCCCATCTTCTAACTGCAAACGTTGACCGCCCGTCTCGTCCTCAACGACTTTACCCGTGCGCGCCACCACGACATTAGCAACCCCCGTTTCATCATCGGGATCTGGCAACTGAGCCACAAACACTTTATCTAATTTGTTATCACGACCAATGCGTTCAACAAACAGCACCGCGCGCCCATTCGGACTAGTCTGGAACCGACCTTGAGTCAGAGCAGCGAGCCCCGCTTCCGATTGTGCGTGCTCAAGCACTTGGTTTTGTCGCTCCTCAGCCCAAGGCGCAACATAAATAGACAGGAATGCGGTAAACACCATATTCGCCACGGCAAGCAATAAAGTGACGCGGGTGATATACCACTCACTAATGCCAACGCCATGAAAAATAACCATCTCATTTTCGGCGTACATACGTCCGTGGGCTAATAAAATACCCAAAAATAGACTCAGCGGTAAAACCAAAACGGTAAGAAACGGCATGTTAAGACCCAGTAAGGTCATAACTAGCGAGGCGGGAAATTCGCCGTCAGAGGCATCAGCAAGCACGCGTACAAAATGTTGGCTAATAAAAATAGCTAACAACACCAAAAGTACCGCTATTTGCGCTTTAAAAACTTCTCGAATCAGATATCTAAATACAATCACAGTGAGGATCCGGTCTCCAAACTTTCATTTATGCTGGTATCAATACAACTTTCATGTAGACTGACTACTTTTAGTAGTTTTGTAACCAACAATTAAATAACATGGCCAGGGAAAACACTCGAAAAGAATTATTCTTGAGTGAGCCATATTTAAGCCCTTTTTGGGCACAAGCAGACATTATCTAATAAATAATAAAATTTGTCTTTAAGAATCTAGGAGAGCTCATGGAGTTTAGCGTAAAGAGCGGTAGTCCAGAGAAACAACGCTCAGCTTGTATCGTCGTAGGTGTATACGAACCAAGACGCTTGTCCGGTATTGCCGAACAGTTAGATAAAATTAGTGAAGGCTATATCAGTAATTTGCTTCGTCGTGGCGACTTGGAAGGAAAGCCGGGACAAATGCTGTTACTTCATCATGTGCCTAACGTACTCAGTGAACGTGTTTTACTCGTTGGCTGCGGCAAAGAGCGCGAGCTTGATGAACGTCAATATAAGCAAATAATCACCAAAACCATCAACACCTTGAATGAAACAGGTTCTATGGAAGCCGTCTGTTTCCTTACCGAGTTACATGTAAAAGGGCGCGATACCTACTGGAAAGTACGTGAAGCCGTTGAAACCACACAAAACAGTCTATACAGTTTCGACGCGCTAAAAACACGTAAAGATGAAACCCGTCGTCCACTGCGTAAATTGGTGTTCAACGTACCGACTCGCCGAGAGCTAACTGTCGGTGAGCGCGCAATTGAACACGGTATGGCCGTTTCAGCAGGTATGCACCTATGCCGCGACGTGGCAAACATGCCACCAAACATCTGTAACCCAGCATATTTAGCCTCACAAGCTCGCCAAATGGCAGAAAACACCGAAAACCTGACGGTGACGACTCTTGGCGAAGAGCAGATGGAAGCGCTAGGCATGAATTCATACCTAGCCGTTGGCCGTGGTAGCGATAATGAGTCAGTAATGACCATTATGGAATACAAGGGCGCTGTCGATAATACTGAAAAGCCTATCGTTTTAATCGGTAAGGGCTTAACTTTCGACTCAGGTGGTATCTCACTTAAACCTGGCGAAGCCATGGATGAGATGAAGTATGACATGGGCGGCGCGGCTGGCGTTATTGGTGCAATGAAAGCCTTGTGTGATATGCAACTGCCTATCAATGTTATTGGTATTTTAGCTGGCTGTGAAAACATGCCATCGAGCAATGCTTATCGTCCAGGTGACATCCTCACCACTATGTCAGGTCAAACCGTTGAAGTGCTAAACACTGATGCCGAAGGCCGCCTAGTATTGTGTGACGTTCTGACCTATGTTGAGCGCTTCGATCCTGAGCTTGTCGTTGATACAGCAACCCTGACTGGCGCTTGCGTTATCGCACTAGGTAAACACGCATCAGGCTTGTTCTCTGGTCACAACCCGCTTGCACATGAGCTACTCAACGCTGGTGAGCAAAGTGGCGACCGCGCATGGCGCATGCCGTTATGGGATGAGTATCAAGAGCACTTGGAAAGCCCATTTGCCGATATGACCAACTTAGGCGGCCGTGCAGCGGGATCGATCACCGCAGCATGCTTCCTGTCTCGCTTTACCAAGAAGTATAACTGGGCGCATCTAGATGTGGCTGGTACGGCTTGGAACAGCGGTGCAAACAAAGGCTCAACAGGTCGTCCTGTACCTTTGCTCACTCAGTTTTTGATTAACCGAGCTGGTGTTGCGCAAGGCGAATAGCAAAGTAGAGACGCCATTATTAAGAAAGCTAAACCTGATGGTTTAGCTTTTTTATTGCCAAAGGGCCCATTTAAAGAATAATAAAAACGCCAAACTCCCACCATGGCTGATTTAATCACCACTTTGTTGAAAAAAACTTCAAAAATGAGATCTGGCTGACACTATATTTTCAGCTATTTATCGACAGTGAAAATTTAAAGTTTACAATACGCGAAAATTTCACAGCTTCAGTTTTCAACGCCTCCATCTAGTTCGAAACACTGACATCAGCAGCGCACCTCCTCATACGATTACAGCATTCTCAGCTGCTATAATCGCGAGTACCAGCAGCCTGTGCAAAAAACATCTCACACTCATTAATGTAGTAACCCGATATAGGCTGCAATATGCGTCAAGCATTACTGGTATTTATTCTATTTTCTCTGTCTTTATCTGCAATAGCAGATCAGGCAAAAAATAACGCACAAGCGTCCAATGAAGGCCAAGTGATCAGAGTCGGCTACCCTGTAGCTGACTGGCAGCCATTTACTTACATAGGTAAAGATGGAAATGCGATCGGTTTGCTGCCGTCAATTTTACAAGAGATCACTAATAACACCGGCTACCGCACAGAGGTCGTGACTTATCCTAACTACCAACAAGTGACTCAAGCACTGCGTGATCGTGAGATTGATATCATTATGGGGGCGTCAAAGACTCCCGAGAGAATGACTTGGCTAAGTTTTAGCTCGCCGCTTATGTTGGTACCGATTGCAGGGATCACTTATCAAGAAAATACCAATAGCCTTTTAGAATTAAAGGACATGCGCATCGCGACCGAGAAAGGCTTTGCGATTAATGAGCAACTCAGAAATGGCGCTAAGAGTGTCAAGGTCATCAACTATACCGATAGCCTATCTGCTTATAAAGCGGTGCTCAACGGTAGTTCAGATGCCTACATAAGTAATGCGATCACTCTTGATTACTTACTAACCCACCAATATGCACCGAAAAAATTAAATATTCGCCTGCTTAACGATATGCCTCTTGAAAGTTTGCACTTCGCGGGACTCATCGAAAATAACATATTGATAGAAAGATTAAATGAAGGCTTAAAACAGATCCCTACTGAGACCTTCGACAAGCTCTATGAAGCCTGGCTGACCAGCTCACAGGTTAAGTATATTTATCAGCGCCAAGGCCTAAATCTTACCGAATCAGAACTCAATACTATCAGAGAGAAAAAGGCCATTAAGGTACTTTACTTTGCTGACAGTTACCCATTTTCCTTCACCAATGATGCAGGTGAAATGGATGGTATGGGCGCCGATATCTTAAAAGCGATATCCAACAAACTAAATCTAAAAATTGAAGCCACTGAATTCAATGGTCAAAACATTGAAAAGTACCTTGCTGAAAATGAGTTTGAACTCATTCCAGCCTTTACCTGCGTGCAAGGAAAACATCCATTTACACAGTGCACATCTGCTTATATACAAGACCCTTGGATTGCGGTTGCCGCAACGAACCTAGCTACGGGTCAGCTAGAAACGACTAAAAGGCTGGGAATTTTAAGCAGGCATGAGCAGCAAATTGACACTAAAAAAGATTTCCCCTATGCCAATGTAACCAGGTTTAACGCCACTAAACACCTGCTTAATGCCGTTATTAACGGTAAAGTTCAGGTCGGTATTTTGCCGCTATCGAAGGCGAGCAGAGTCATTAGCACGCGTTACTTAGGGAAAATTCAAATCCTAACGACCCCGATAGAGCAGCAGAGCCGGCCTATCAGCTTTGCAGTGAATAAAGCGCATCCCGTTTTATTATCTGTACTTAATAAGACAAAACACGCTATTGATAAGGATGAGTTACAGGCTATTACTCATAAATGGAATAGTGTCAGTATCGACAGTGACTTCTCTTTTGAAAAAATACCCAACTGGCTATTGCTAGTACTGGGTGGCATTTTTACGCTTTTTTTAGTCATAGCCTATTCAAACAGAAAGTTAAAAGCTGAAATAGCTCAGAGACAGAGTATCGAAAAAGAGCTACGCCTGGTGAATAACAACTTTGGTGGCATCGTTGCACAATTAATACGCTACGGCGATGATATTGACGACATATCTTGGAGTTATATCAGTGGTAATATCGAAAAATATCTTGGTCTGACCCCTAATCAACTCTACCAAGCACCGCATCTGCTTATGGAATTTTTAGCCACGCACGCAGACGAGCATGGGTTCTTAACGGATATAGAAGAGTCCCGATTCCGGGATTCACTTTATACAACAATGAAGCTTAATATTGACGGTAAGATCTCTTGGTTTCAGCTCACGGGCACCTGTACAAAAGAGGACAGAAATAAGCATTGGACCTACACCTTAGTCGATATCACGGTCATTAAAGAGAAGCAGGCTGAACTGGACGAAGCTCGATTGATTGCTGAGTCTGCAACTGTGGCTAAATCACGCTTTCTGGCCATGATGAGCCATGAAATTCGTACACCAATCAGTGGTATTTTGAGCCTATTAGAGCTCATGGCTCCGCATCTAAACAGCAACGAACTTTATGGGATCCATAAAAACCTCACCCATTCGGGTAGCAACTTGCTCAATATTGTTAATGACGTTTTAGATTTTTCGAAAATCGAGGCTGGTAAATTAGAACTAAGCCCAGATGTATGTCAGTTAAGCAGTTTTATCGGTGAGTTAGTTCAGCCACATATTGCTCATATTGAGCGGAAAGGCCTTAAATTCAAGCTCTGGCTTGATCCAAAACTGGCATATTCGTTAACTCTTGATAATTTGCGTCTTAAACAGGTATTGAACAACCTGCTCAATAACGCATCGAAATTTACCACAGAAGGTGAGATCTGGTTGTCCGTCGACCTGTTGAGCGCAACCGACAAAGAGCAAACCATCACTTTCGCTGTAACAGATAGCGGCATAGGGATCCGAGAGGAAGATATTAGCAAGCTATTTTTGCCATTTGAGCAAGTTGACCTCAGCAGTGAGCGACGCTTTAATGGGACAGGTTTAGGCTTATCTATCTGCGAGCAACTGATTAAACTCATGGGTGGAGAAATATCGGTAACCAGCACCAATGGCCAAGGCAGTACTTTCCGTTTTAATCTGACCTTGCCAACCGTGGCAGTTGAAATCCCCACTATCGTCAACAAGCGTTGCGGTATCATTGTCACTGATGAAAGTAACTACAATCTATTTAGTGAATACTTAATCAATTGGCATTGCACCACTTTTAATCTATTAGGCACAGATAATAAAGCGGTGCTGGCAAGCTATGTCGCCACGAAAAAGCTCGAAGTATTACTGCTATGCGAAGCATGGTGTGAACAGCAATTGATGACCTCTAGCTGGATAAACCACAATATGCCCGGCGTACAAGTCATCTTACTTAAAAACAAGAGTATGCTGTCGCCAACACCGGCAACGCTTGGTTGGGTACTATCAGTCAACCCTCTGATCCCTTTACACTTACTGCACCTTATGACTAAGCCTGAGTTCTTTAAAAACCAATATATCGGTATAAAGGAAGACATAAAGTTAGCCCTGACCCGTGAACAAGCCATTGTACAAAATAAGCTCATTCTGGTCGCAGAAGATCATCCAATCAATCAAGATGTCATTAGGATGCAACTCAGTAAACTGGGTTACTTTGCCGATATCTTTGATGATGGCCAGCAGGCATTAACAGCTTACCAGCAAACAAAATACATGCTATTGCTTACCGATTGCCATATGCCTGAACTCGATGGCTATGGCTTAGTAAGCGCTATCCGCGACAATGAAAGGCAAAAACAGTTGCCTCGTCTACCCGTAATCGCTCTCACTGCTAATGCCATGTCCAGTGAAAGAAACCGTTGCCATCAGCTTGGTTTCGATGACTATTTAATTAAGCCGGTCACATTACAACAGCTACAAACGGTACTGAGCAGCCACATTAAAGCCGCTAAAGCCAATGTAGCTCATCTTGAGAATGCCGAGAACGTTGATAATGCCAGTTATCAGCCTTGCGTAGCGACAGAGGAAAATGTCCAACTGATTATCGATATTGATGCACTTGAAGCTAATTTCGGCGACTTAGGGATATGTATCAGCTTACTCAATAAGTTTGTCACCACCAGTGTTCAAGATATTGCAGCACTCAACCAGGCTGTTATAAGCCGAGATTTTATCGCTACCGCACATCACGCCCACAAGCTAAAAGGCGCAGCGGGTGTCATTGAGTGTGAACGTTTAGCCACAAGTTGCAGTGAAATCGAAAACGCTGCCTCGACACAAGATATCGACACGGTGCAACGACAACTTGCACAATTGAAACAGCTAATGAGCCAGATCTCGACTCAGGTAAAGCGATTAAAATGAAAATCCTACTGATTGAAGATCACCAGTTTCAGCGTGAAGCTATGCTAATGCAGCTAGAGCTGATTAATACGCCTCACATTGCGCAGATTAAAACCGCCGCTTCAGGTGTTGAAGCATTACAAATAATGGCAAGTTTTAAGCCCGATATCTTACTGTGTGACTTAAAGATGCCAGAAATGGACGGTATCACTTTTTTAAGTCATATCAGCGAGCTGTCTTTTACTGGCAGCATTATTATCACCAGCGCCAGTAACCAGATCGTACTCGATACCGTAAAAAAAATGTGTATGAGCTATCATCTCAAAGTGATTGGTGCCATCAGTAAGCCAGTGAAGATGAATACACTAAGAGAGCTACTCGACTTAGCCAATGTTGAGCGGCTTAGCAGCTCAATGACGCCTACTCATAGCTCATCGCTATTAAACAAGGTGTTTACTGAACATGAACTCGAACATGCATTAGAGCAGGGTTGGATTAAGCCCTATTTTCAACCTCTGGTCACATTAGATACTGGTGAATGGCGAAGTAGTGAAGCGCTGATCCGTTTTGTACACCCTATCTTAGGGGTATTACCGCCAGCATGTTTTTTACCCTTATTGAGCAAAATGCAAAAAGATGCGCAATTGGCCCTATTAAGCATCAACTATGTGCTACAGCATCAACATGAGCTCGGCGAACGCCCCGTTGCAGTTAATATTACACCTACCACTTTGACGCATAATCATTTTGTTGACCAATTGCTCTCTTTAGCAGAACAGCAACCTAACCTTTGCAAACAACTCTATTTTGAGATCACTGAAACTGACGCCTTAGAAAATACGGGCAGAGCACTAGAATCGGCTTCACGCTTAGCCATGCACGGCTTTAGTTTATCAATCGATGACTTCGGCACGGGCTACTCATCATTATCACTGTTAGATACCCTACCATTTGACTCACTTAAAATAGACATGAGCTTTATTCGAGCGATGGAAACGAGTAATACCGCCGCAGCGATTGTAGAAGCCTGTCTATTGTTAAGCCGCCGCTTATCGCTAGAATCTGTTGCCGAGGGGGTGGAAACATTGCCTCTGTGGCAGCGCTTGCAATCATTAGGTTGCACCTTAGCCCAAGGTTATTATATCGCTATGCCAATGCCTGTAGAACAATTACACGACTGGCATGAGAGCTGGCAAATCAAAGCAAAAAGCATTTCCAGCAAAGCTTAATATCAGTCCAAGAAAGTGAGCGACTTAGCGTTTTTGGGCAGATTAATTCAAGGCGAATGATGCCTGTTCCCTAGTGACGTCATTCAACGCAGAAGTCGCCAGCCCAAAAAAAACGGCTGAGTCTAAATAGACTCAGCCGTTTTTTATATGATTCAATGCGAATAGACCAATGCGAATAGACCAATGCAAATAGATTTACGCTGATTGCTTATGTTTAAGCGTTAACCTCTAGAATCTCAGTGGTCTCTTCTTCAATTCTCGTAACCAAGAGCTGGTCGACCTTATAGCTATCAACATCAACCACTTCAAACTTAAAGCCTGCATGATTAACCGAGTCGGTGCACTTTGGAATTTTGCGCAGCATAAACATCATAAAACCCGCGATAGTCTCGTAGTTATGATTTTGAGGGAACTCTTCAATATCTAGCGCTCGCATCACATCGGTAATCGGTGTCACGCCATCCATCAACCAAGAACGCTCATCGCGAGCAATTATCTGCTCTTCACACTCAGGTAAAGACCATGCACCCATCACTGCATCTTGCAGATCCTTCGCAGTGACTACGCCCACAACTAAGGAGTATTCATTCATCACTACCGCAAAGTCTGCTCGGCTATTCTTAAAGTAATCCATCGATTCTGATAGACTCAAAGTATCAGGAATAATAAAGCAATTACTCACAAGACTCTTATCTTTAAGGCTAATTTGCTCGCCATTAATCAAGCAGATAAGTAACTTTTTCGCATTAACGATGCCAACCACAGTGTCTAACTGCTCATTACAAACAAGGAAGTTAGAATGAGGCTGCAGTGCTATCTTGTGCTTAATTTCATCTTCGCTATCTTGCAGTAAGAAATAGGCTAAGCTTTCACGCGCCGTCATCGCTGCCGTGACGGGAATAGTTTGCATTTCAAACACTTTCTCCATCATCAGCTGGTCGCCTTTATCTAGCACCCCAGCTTCTGCACCCGCATCCATCACCGCATAGATATCATCAGAAGTCACCGCATCGTTACGCGCCGTTTGCACTTGGAACACCCGAAAAACCAAGTTAGCAGAGCCGTTAAAGAACCACACCAGCGGTTTAAGCACCACGATGCAGACCATCATAGGGCTAACAAAGGTCATGGCCACTTTTTCAGGAAACGCCATCGCTAAGCGCTTAGGGATAAGATCGGCAATTAAAATAAATAAGCTGGTCACAATCACAAATGACAGTAGAAAACTCATTTTATCTAACCAAGGTCCAGTCAACCAAGACGATAGAAATGCATGAATATGAGGCGTAAACGCAGACTCGCCCACGATACCACCCATAATGGCCACAGCATTTAAACCTATCTGCACCACAGTAAAGAAATTACCAGGCTGCTCTTGCAGCAACAGAACTTTACCAGCTCGGATATCGCCTTCAGCCGCAAGCTGACGCAGACGAATTTTACGCCCTGCCGCCAAGGCTATTTCCGACATAGAAAAAAAACAACTCACCCCAATTAGGAGCAATATAATTACAGCATTATCAAAGAAGCTCATTTAGCACCTTTATCAAAACTAAAAACAGACTTATCCCTTTACTGCATATCATTATTTCTTCTTGGCAGTATTTATCTTTCTCCAAGTAGATCTTTGTATAATGACCAACCACTATTGGCGCGATCGCGGAGTATATCCGCAATACAGACAACTCACCAGCTAATAAATTAGACAATGTGAACGTCTATTTTTTTATCACTGAAACAAAAAATATTGGCTTAACTTAAGCCTATGTTTGTACAAAAAATAACCGCACACTTGTAACTAACTATATGGTCTAACGCTGCCGATATAATTTCTCAAGCAACACGGGGATGAGTGGCTGTTTGTCACAAAGCTGAGTAAAGTGCGAGACTCAAACTGCATTTATAAAGATTAAGGATAATCAATGAAGTTTATTGGATGGCTAGTACATTCTTTACAATGGTTAGCAGTGGCGCTATCCCCTACATTGCTTGGCACTTTTATTGGCATCGCTATCAGCCTGCAATCAGGTCAACTTAATGCTTATATGCTGGCACTGTGGGCTGCGATAGGCTTTCTTATTGGCGCTTTTTGGGCTGAGCATGTACGTAAAACTGTCGGCTTATCATTATTTTTCGGTCGCCTTGCAGGGGCACGAGATCGCCCTAAAAAATAACAAGCCGAAATAACCGAGTCTGCTAAATAAGCCGCTAGGCATGTCAATAAGAGTAGGCAGCCCCACACGTAAAGGGGTATAGGTTATTTTTTCTTTTTAGCGACAAAGTCTTTGGCGCTGCGCTTATTCTGGCTGCGTCGATTGGCTTTCTTATCTCGGGGCGGGCGTTTACTGTCGCCCGATGGCGGCTTATCAGTCACTTCAAAACCATCAAGAGGTGCTAACGGATAAGCTCTGCCAGTCAGTTCTCTAATGGCCGTTAGGTTATCAGCCTCGCCATGGCATACCAATGAAATTGCCACGCCGTTATCGCCCGCTCTAGCCGTGCGGCCAATACGGTGCACATATACAGGGGCGCTTGTTGGTAGCTCGGCATTAATCACTACCGGCAGTGCGTCAACATGAATGCCACGAGACAAGAGATCTGTGGTAATTAACACCTGTAATTTTAGCGCCTTAAAATCGGCTAAGCATTGCAGCCTTTCTGTTTGCTCTTTATCACCATGCAATGCAGCAGCATTGACCCCGGCTTTTATCAGTTTCTTAGCCAGTTTATCGGCATCGACACGGCCATTGATGAACACTAAGACCTGCGGCCATTGATGTTTCTCTATGAGTGCGGTTAACGCTCGCACCTTGTCGCCCTTATTAACCAGATATAAAGACTCTGTGATCTCTGCCACCACGCTATTTAGCGCATGGGCTTCAATCTTAATCGGTGCGTACAATAACCCCAGCGCTTTGTCGTTCAACTCTGGCGCTAACGTGGCAGAAAACAACAAGGTTTGCCTCTTAGCTGGCATCATTGTAAGGATGCGCTCAATATCCGGCCAAAACCCCATCTCCATCAGCCTATCAGCTTCATCGAGCACTAACTGTTTTACTGAGCTTAAAGAGATATGTTGCTCACGTAACAAGTCTAATAATCTGCCCGGTGTTGCCACCACAATTTGAGATTTTCCCTGTAATTGAATCTGCTGCAGCGCTTTAATCTGCTCCGCCTTATCTACGCCACCACACAGTACGGTTATATCAATACTGGCAGATACCAAATTAAGCGCCTCACCGACTTGCAACGCCAACTCTCGAGTTGGCACTAACACTAGCGCCTTTGCCTCGCCCAAATGGCTATTATCATTGAGCAGAGTTTGCAACAGGGGCAGACCAAAGGCATAGGTTTTACCGCTGCCCGTTTGTGCCAATGCTAATAGGTCTTTCCCCGCTAATATTTCAGGGATAGCTAGCCTTTGGATTTCAGTTGCCACAGTCAAATTGTCAGGTAAGTGGTTAACAATCGCGGCAGATAGTTTAAGGTCGGTAAAATTCATGATTTACGGCTAGTAGGGAGATTGAGGCGAAGTTTACCCCTAGCTAAAGCATTAGTAAAATAAGCAATGCAAAGCTGAAACGCACCGCTTGTAACCAACTTAAGCCAAAGATTTAATCCTCAGTCAAATAGTGCATAAATAAATCAGTGATTAGAGGCTGATCTCTGAGCGACTTTTAGTGTAAAATCCTCTCTTTCGTCAGCCAAAAAGCTAAGACAATAGCGCCAATAACCCACTATGCCGATAACCCACTATGCCTTTTAGTCAGTCGCAAGCCCTGTTTTACATGATGCCAAAGGACGCAAAACCTGCATCTAATGCGCCTAAATCTGCGCAGGAGCAAGTGTACTTACTCGCTTGCCAATTGGCAGAGCGGGCTTTTGCTACTCAAGAGTTGGTTTATATCCATTGCCAAGATCAACAGCAAGCTTATGCTATTGACGAGCTGCTTTGGCAATTTGAGCCGCAATCATTTGTGCCCCATAACCTAAAAGGTGAAGGCCCAATCGGCGGCGCTCCGGTAGAAATCGGCTTTGATAGGCTTGGTGCCAACAAAAAACGTCATCTTCTGCTTAATCTTGCAGACCAAGTGCCGCAATTTGCGGTAAACTTTGGACAGATTATCGATTTCGTTGCCAATGACGATAGCCACAAAGCGATTGCTCGCGATCGCTATCGGCAGTATCGCGCTCTTGGGATAGCATTAACGACCCAAGATCTAGCAGCACAACCAATTAATTTTTAGTTTGAGATAAACACGCCTCATGGAAAAAACATATAACCCGCAGTCTATCGAACAGTCTCTTTACCAAAACTGGGAAGAGAAAGGTTACTTCAAGCCACACGGCGACGAGTCTCAAGGCAACTATTGCATCATGATCCCGCCACCAAACGTGACGGGTAGTTTGCATATGGGTCACGCCTTCCAAGATACCATCATGGATACGTTAACCCGTTACCAGCGTATGAAGGGTAAGAACACCCTTTGGCAGGTCGGTACAGACCACGCCGGTATTGCCACTCAAATGTTAGTTGAGCGTAAAGTTGCAGCCGAAGAAGGCTTGAACCGTCATGACCTAGGTCGTGAAAACTTTATCGATCGTATCTGGGATTGGAAAGAGCAATCAGGTGGCACCATCACTAAGCAGCTACGTCGCCTTGGCGCATCTGTTGATTGGGACCGTGAACGTTTTACTATGGACGAAGGCATGTCTGAAGCGGTACAAGAAGTATTTGTACGCCTTTACGAAGATGACCTAATCTACCGCGGTAAGCGCCTAGTGAACTGGGATCCAGCCCTGCACACCGCTATCTCTGACTTAGAAGTTGAGAACAAAGAAAAGCAAGGCAGCATGTGGCACTTCCGCTACCCGCTAGCTGATGGCGCCTTGACTAGCGATGGTAAAGACTACCTAGAAGTAGCAACGACTCGCCCTGAAACCATGCTGGGTGATAGTGCAGTTGCGGTTCATCCAGACGATGAGCGTTATCAATCGCTAATTGGCAAATTCATTTTACTGCCAATCGTCAACCGTCTTATCCCAATTGTTGCTGATGATTACGTCGATATTGAATTTGGTACAGGTTGTGTAAAAATCACTCCTGCGCACGACTTTAACGATTATGAAGTCGGTAAGCGTCATGAATTGCCGATGTATAACATCTTGACCTTTGATGCCGCTATTCGTTCAAGCGCTGAAGTGGTTAACACCGATGGTACCGCTAACACCGATTTAGACAACAGCTTGCCAGAGCGCTATGCAGGTCTTGACCGTTTTAAAGCACGTACTGCCATTGTTGAAGAGTTTGAAACGCTTGGTCTACTGGGCAAAATTAATCCTCACGGATTGAAAGTGCCATACGGTGACCGCTCTGGTGTGGTAATCGAGCCATTACTAACAGATCAATGGTACGTTGCTGTTGCTCCTATGGCTAAAACTGCGATGGAAGCCGTTGAAAATGGCGACATCAAGTTTGTACCACAGCAATACGAAAACATGTACAACTCTTGGATGCGCGACATTCAAGACTGGTGTATTTCACGTCAGCTTTGGTGGGGTCACCGTATCCCAGCTTGGTACGACGAAGCAGGCAAAGTGTATGTTGGCCGCGATGAAGCAGAAGTCCGTGCTAAGCACAGCCTTGATGACTCAGTAGTACTTCGCCAAGATAACGATGTACTGGATACTTGGTTCAGTTCAGCACTATGGACGTTCTCTACACTAGGCTGGCCAAAAGATACTGCCGAGCTAAAAGCTTTCCACCCAACTGATGTATTGGTTACTGGCTTTGACATCATTTTCTTCTGGGTTGCTCGTATGATCATGATGACCATGCATTTCATCAAAGATGAAAACGGCAAACCACAGGTTCCGTTCAAAACAGTATATGTGACAGGCCTTATCCGTGATGAAGCCGGTAACAAGATGTCAAAATCTAAGGGTAACGTACTTGACCCATTAGACATGATTGACGGTATCGACCTTGAGTCATTAGTGACTAAGCGTACTGGCAACATGATGCAGCCACAGCTTGCCGCTAAGATTGAAAAGAGCACGCGTAAAGAGTTTAGCGAAGGTATCGAGCCGCATGGTACTGACGCACTGCGCTTTACACTAGCGTCTATGGCATCGACTGGCCGTGACATTAACTGGGACATGAAGCGCCTAGACGGTTACCGCAGCTTCTGTAACAAGATCTGGAACGCATCACGCTACGTGTTAATGAACACCGAAGTGCAAGCTGAAGGCGCGAGCGATGATGCTGTTGGCGAAGCGCTAGATTGCGGTCAAATTCTGGTTGATGGCAAGCCAGGCGCAATGGAGCTATCGATTGCCGATCGCTGGATTATCGGTCTGTTCAATGAAACCGTTAAAGCCTACGACGAGCACATGGCAAACTATCGTTTCGATCTTGCCGCTAACACCATTTACGAGTTCACTTGGAACCAGTTCTGTGACTGGTACTTAGAGTTAACTAAACCTGTTATGCAAAGTGGTACTGAGGCTCAGCTTCGTGGCACACGCCATACGTTGGTTAACGTACTTGAGCAAATGCAGCGTCTGATGCACCCAATCATGCCTTACTTAACTGAGACTATTTGGAAGCGTGTTCAGCCATTAGCGGGTGTTGAGGGTGACACATTGATGTTGGCTGCCTTCCCTGAGTATCAAGCTGACAAAGTAGATGCTGCAGCGATGGAAGATTTAGAGTGGGTTAAGCAAGTGATCACTGCGGTACGTAACATCCGCGCTGAGCTTAACATCGCGCCATCTAAACCACTTAATGCATTGCTACGTGGCGTGAGCAACAAAGACAGAGCGCGTCTTGAAGCGAACCAGATATTCTTCACTACACTGGCAAGACTTGAGACTATCACTATTATGTCTGAAGATGATGTTGCGCCGATGTCCACCACTCAGCTGATTGGCGATATGGAGCTATTGATCCCAATGGCAGGCTTAATCGATGTGGCGAAAGAAGTCGCGCGTATCGACAAGTTACTTGAGAAAGCAGCCGCTGAATTTGCGCGTATCGAAGGTAAGTTATCTAACCAAGGTTTCGTGGCCAAAGCGCCTGCTGCCGTGATTGAAAAAGAGCGTGCTAAGCAAGCTGAATATCAACGCGATATGGACAAGCTTACTGAACAGAAAGCTGAACTGGCTAAGCTAGAAGGCTAATTCGAAAAGCTACAAATAGCGTTAAAATAGAAAAAGGGCTGTCATCGACAGCCCTTTTTGTTAGCTAAAATCTAATACTTCAACAAAATCACACTCGGTAGTAAGCAATCTCTTGCTGCATAGATTCAGCAAGCTGGGCAAGCTCATGGGTCGCGGCCTGCGTTTGCTCTGCACCTGCTGCTGTTTGGTCTGAGATATCGCTAATATTAATAATATTGCGACTGATCTCTTCGGTCACTAAGCTCTGCTCTTCAGACGCGGTCGCTATCTGAGTATTTAAGCCATTAATTTGCTCAATACTCGTCATAATTTGTTGAAGCGCATCACCTGCTTGTTGGGACTTATCCACGCTCAGCTTAGCTTGCTCTGTACCGCGCTCCATCATCAACATCGAGTCACGGGCGCCCTGTTGTAGATGTTGGATCATCTTTTGAATTTCCTCTGTCGAGTCTTGAGTGCGTTTAGCCAGCGAACGTACTTCATCTGCTACAACGGCAAAACCTCGCCCCTGCTCTCCAGCCCTAGCCGCCTCAATTGCCGCATTTAAGGCCAGTAAGTTGGTTTGCTGCGAGATCCCTTGAATAACATCTACAACAGAGCCAATTTCATCAGACGACTTAGACAATAGCTTCATCGCTTCTGTCGCCCCATCCATCTCTGTTGATAGGGTTTCAATCACTGCGATGCTCTCCGCCACGACTTGCTGGCCATGATGAGCAGCGCTATTGGCTTCTGTTGACGTCATAGCTGCAGCCTCGGCGCTTTGTGCAACTTCTCGCACCGTTGCAGAGAACTGATGAATCGCGGCAGCGATTTGCTGAGTTTGCTGCTGCTGGTCAATCACATTGCGCTGAGTCTGAGTCGATACCACAGAGTTTTCTTCGGCTGCACTGGCTAAGCGAGCTGTCGACTCATGGGTATTTTGTACCGCATGCTGAAATCGTGCGGCAATTTGATTCACATAAGCAGCAATATGCGCAAACTCATCCTCGCCACCTATCTCAATACGCTTGGTTAAATCACCATTGGCAATATCGATAGCCGTTGTTTCCAGCTCCGTCATCGCCTTGCCCATACGACGAACAATAAGTGATGAGCTAATCGTTATAACCAAGATACAAACCGTCGAGAAAACAGCCACCAGCAAGAGATAAATACGCATATCTTCATTAAAGCGATTGAAACTCTGCTGCCCCTCAACAACCTGCATGTCTAAGAAAGACTGCGCCTCTGCGGTGATGTTCTTAAACAGTGGGTTAATCTGTGTCAGCAACACCCTATTGGCGGCTTCATACTCGCCTAGTTCTAAGGCATCTATTGTTGGGTTAAACCCCTGCACAACCACTTTATCAAGCAGAGCCTTTAATCGGATAGCTTGCTGGCGCTCTTCATTATCTAATGTCGCACTTAAGATCTCATTATCGATAATATTGTGCAGCTGCTCGATAGCCGCTTGTGCCTGGCTAATGTGTAACGTCAGTGCGTGATTGTGCATTTCTGAAAATTTACTACTTGGATCATGTTGAAATGCCAATAAAAGCTCACTTCGAGCAGTAGCAAGTTCATTAAGCACCTGTCCAGCGTGAATACTATGCTGCATACCTTCGGCATACAGCTTTTCTATCGAATCGCCTGCATCTTGCATACCAGAAATCCCCTTATACCCTAGGAATAGGAAAGAAATCACGGTCAAAAATACAATCAGTTTTAGTTGAAAACGTACTGATTTAAATGCTGAAACAACATTCGCCTGCGAGTGATTCGATTGGCGAAGGTCTTCTCGGTCTAGCTGTTCGATTAATACAGACATACAGTTCCCTAGTCTCCGGGGTTGCCTTACTGAAATATAAAAAATGCTCGATTTAACTACCGACTCATTGCATCTAACAATATCGAGTCGGCAAGCAGCATAGAGTAAAAGCGACAATTTAATACCTGAAAATCAATCGATTGTATAAATAGTTGACGTGGGTCACAGCCCAAGCGAGTCGTAGAATTGGCGATAAAGCTAATAATGCAAAACACTTATTTAGCCAATACTAACTCAGTGACTAATGTCAATTTGATGACAACGCCAAAAAACCGCCTTACACATTGTTTTATATACCTATTTAAAAAATAACCATTGCTTTAAACATGAAACAAATTCAAGATGTAAACAAATTGCATAGAGTGTAAATAAAATGAAGCATTTACTTGTATCGAGTTGTTTATTATTAGGCTTATCGGCCTGTGGCGGATCAGATGATTCAACCAGTGATAATGGCGGCGTAATACCACCCTTAGCTCAAGCTCCCGCTATTGAGCTCGGCGATACCGTAACGGCATGGAATGATTCGCTGATAAACCTCACCGCTGATGTCAATATTTATGCCACTGGCGCTAATACATTTAGCTGGCAGCAAGTATCAGGACCCGAAGTCACATTACAAAACGCGACACTCGAAGGCGTAACTATTAATGCCAAAGAACTAATACAAGATAGCAGCATTACCCTCAGCCTTACGGTTACAGATAGCAGTAACCAAAGTGCTAGCGAGCAGATAACGATTCAGCTCAATGATAAAATCAGCGCGGCGATGAAAAGCGGCGATGCCAGTATTGCCGACGCAATGTCACCACAAATAATCAAGCGCGCCCTGAGTCACATTCAGCAGTACCGCTTAGACGGCGATACACTGCTAAAAAGCATCTACCAAAATGATAGCCTTCAATACGATCAAGGCCGTCACTCACAAATGATCCAGCTTGCAGGTGCAGAACATGCCTATCCGCAAAATAAGGCTTATGCCATTGTTACGGGTAATAAAGGCCTGACCTTCGCAGCCACCAATGACAAGTCTGGTCAACGTAATGCTGCATTCGGCACCGATATTATTTCGAGCATGCAGCAAGGTCATAACGCTAGTTTTGAACCTAGCTTTAAGCGCTTATTAGGCTGGATGCTCAAGCAAGATGAAACTGCACTGCTAGAGCCACAACAAGTACGTCTGTTTCTCATGAGCGGCAATACGGTCAGCCGCATCAATAGCTGGATTAGCGAACACTACCCTAATTGGCAGGTACAAACCTGTAGCGATGAAACCACGCTTAGCAGTTGCTTAGCCGAGGCGCAGTTGGTGATAACCGGCTCTTCAGAGCTATTTCCAATCAAAACTGTTGAGCCACTGATTGCTCAAATTCAACAGGCGACACAACCACTGCTCTATGTGCACCTACATAGCTGGAATAGTGTTCCCTTAACCCAAACCGTACTGAACCCTATGGGCTTTAGCATGCAAGGTTCTGGCGGGCCTGGTAACTATTTTGCTCAAGATAAAGCCGACTGGTCATCTGCCACCGCGATGCTCGACAGCTTCAGCGCGCTAGATAAAGAACAATTATGGTTAAGCCTATTTGATAGCCAACAAGTCGATTTTAACCTTGCCAATTGTGCAACGAGTTGCGATGCCAGATTTAACGATCATTATCGGCCAGCGCTCGGTACTATTCGCAGTAATATCCAAGCGATAGAAACCAGTAAACGTGATATTTTCAATCAGCCTGACTACTCTCTCTACAAGCTGCTTATCTTACTTGGTGATAACTATCGCCAAGCGATTCAATACCCGATGGATGTGACGACGACCGATAGCTTGAATTACCTTAAAGCCTATTACGCCGATCATAGCGTTTATAACTTCCGCGATATTAATGCTGTACCAAAGGACTTAGGCAACTTTAGTCGCACCGACTTTAGCCAAATCAGCGCTGTAGATCAGCATGTGAGTTTAAGCAGTAAAAAAGGTTTCCGCTCTGCTGGCGTTTACGCCCTACCGGGCCAAACGGTAAGCGTGACGCGAAGTGATAACAGTCAAGTCCGCACCTGGGTATTTATTAATACTCTGCGCTCAGGTTCAACCCATGAGTTTGCCAGCAACGGCTACAACCGCCCTAAATTATTGCAATCGACCCATATTGAAGTTAAGGCCGGTGAAACCATTAAGTTTACCAGTCCTTATGGCGGACCGATGCAGGTGCGTTTTGACCAAACTGACTTAGCCACTGAATTTAGCTTTAAGCAAGTAGGCCTTCATCCATACTGGCGCACAGGCATGGACGGCAACAAGTTCATGCAAGATTTAGCGGCAAATCAATATGATTGGAGTGAGCTGGCAACAGAGCATTTTGAGGTGCATTCCAAACTCGATAAGATGCAAAATACCCTAAGCCACGAGCCTCTGTGGAATACCCCAGAAAAAATGGCAACCGCCATCATGACCCAGGTCCATAACTACCCTCACTTGTTAGCGGGATTCAAAGGGCCGTTTATCGACGAGGTTGCAGAGATCAGTGAGTTTGCCACCAGCCAGGGCTGGCAAGTCGATACTATTGATACTGTAAAACATATGAATGCCGACCAAGCCACCTGCGGGGCGGGCTGCTCTGGCAACCCTTATGATGCGAGCTGGTCATTTAGCCCAACTGGTCACGGCGATATCCATGAGCTAGGGCATGGGCTTGAAAAAGGACGTTTACGTTTTGATGGTCATGATAGCCATTCAACCACCAATCCTTACTCCTATTACACCAAGTCACGCGCCTATACCGAGCTAGGTAAGTTGCCTTCTTGCCAAGGTCTCAACATTGATGATGAGTTTGCAGTATTACAACAAAGCATGAATCAAGCAGACCCATTCGCTTATATGCAAGAGGCTAAGCTAACAAGCTGGTCAAATGGCATGGCAACCATGCTGCAGATGATGGTTGCTGCGCAAAAACACGGTGCGCTGGAAAATGGCTGGCATCTGCTCGCAAGACTACACATTTTATTGCGTGAATTTGAACGTGCTAAAGGCTCTGAAGAGCTATGGCAACAAAAGCGCGGCCAGCTAGGGTTCAGCCAATATGGCCAAGGTGCCGCACAAAACATCTCAAATAATGACTTTTTGATGGTGGCGATGAGCTACTCCACTCAGCTAGATTATCGTGAGCTTTATCAAATGTGGGGGCTGGCGACGACACAAGCGGCCAAAGATCAGGTCGCTGGATTTAACTTTAGTGTTATCGACAGGAATGTATATGTCTATAACCCGGGGGATTACTGCCTAAGCTTAGATCTTCAAGCCGTAGCCGTTGATGGCAAACAACCTTGGCCACTTTAAGCCCTGTAATCCAGTCTATTGAGTCAGTAGCGATTGAGTAAGTCACGATTGAGTAAGTAGCGATCGAAAAAGCAGTCATTCAATCGTCAATCAATTTCAAGCCATAAGCCATCTTATTCCAAGGTGGCTTTTTTATCGTGGATGATCTGATGATTGCTCTATTTTAGGATGTGAGCTTCACTCTTAGCTTGTCAGTAAAATTTAACGTTCCCCAAAAACTCAATCAATCGAAATAGGGATCCTACGTCGGCCGAAATGCTCTGGTGGACCATCGAAGTGCCCTGGGATTTGGTAGCCACAATAGTCACACTGACCACGATTATCTAAGTGGTACTCTCCAAGTTCATACCAGTCTCTAGCAATCAGCAATTTCTTACAGTTAGGACAGTAACTACTGCCGCCACTAGGGTCGTGAATATTACCGGTATAGACAAACTTTAACCCTTGATTAAGCGCTATCTCTCGCGCCCGTAGCAAGCTGGAGGCGGGTGTTGCCGGTTTATCCCGCATATGAAAGTCGGGGTGAAAGGCGCTGAAATGCAGCGGTACATCTGAGCCTAAGTTATCACTTATCCATCGACACTGGCGCTCTAACTCTTTGCTGGAGTCATTTTCATCAGGGATCAATAAAGTCGTGAGCTCAAACCAAACCTGAGTCTCATGCCGCAAATAAAGCAAGGTGTCGAGTACATCACTTAAGTGACCACCGCAGATCTTATGATAAAAGCCCTCAGTAAAACCTTTAAGATCGACATTCGCTGCATCCATATAGTTAAAAAACTCGACTCTGGGTTGTGGGCAGATATAACCCGCAGTAACAGCAACGGCATTGATCCCAAGCTCATGGCAAGCCTTTGCAACATCAATGGCATATTCATGAAAGATCACCGGGTCATTGTAAGTAAATGCAATACTCTTGCAGCCCATGCGCTTGGCCGTCGTTGCCAAGTCTACGGGCATGGCTTTTGCGCCTAAGGTATCGAACTCTCTCGATTTACTGATATCCCAATTCTGGCAAAATTTACAACTAAGGTTGCAACCAGCGGTGCCAAATGAAAGTACCGAGCTGCCGGGATAAAAATGATTTAGCGGCTTTTTCTCAATCGGGTCGATACAAAAACCACTGGAGCGGCCATAACTGGTGAGCTTGATCTGGTTATCTATGTTTTGCCGGATAAAACAGACTCCACGCTTGCCCTCTCTAAGCTGGCAATGACGAGGACAGAGGTCACACTGCACCCGCCCGTCATCAAGCCTGTGCCAGTACTGAGTCTCTACCGTGTAAATATCGTTTATATCCGTTGAAAGGACGCTGTGATTTTTAGCCATAAATAGGTCCACAAGGCGTAATGTCAGTGTTCTATACTTAAAGCCTAGTTTAAAATCTTGAGCTAACCCAACTATGTTCGACTCATTCGATTCGATTCGCCCAGCTGCGGTAGCAGGCCTATTTTACCCAGCCTCAGCCACTGAGCTAAGAGAGATACTTAATAGCTACTTAGCCCATGCAAAATCAAGCCTAGTGGCTCAACATTTTAGCAAGCATATGCTCGGCAGTGCTCAAGTGTCGCCAAAGGTTATCATAGTGCCTCATGCGGGCTATATCTATTCAGGTCTAGTTGCAGCCCATGCCTATGCCTTAATTCAGTCGATGGCTGCTTTCATAAAAAAGGTGGTGTTAATTGGACCCGCCCATACTGTGTACCTACAGGGAGGCGCACTGCCACAAAACCACTATTTTGAAACCCCACTAGGCAAAATAGCGATTGATCGCGACAGTGTAGAGATGTTGGCAGAGCATCAACTCATTAGCGTTTCAGATCTTCCCCACCTTCGAGAGCACAGCCTAGAAGTACAACTGCCCTTTTTGCAGCATTGCCTTAATCAATTTGAATTGATCCCTATGTTAATCGGCGAATGCGACCCCCAGCGTATGACTGAAGTGTTAGAGCATTTATGGGGAGGCGAGGAAACCTTAGTCGTCGTTAGCAGCGATTTAAGCCACTTTCATCAATATGATGAAGCGGTTCGCCTCGATAAGATGACTTGCCAGAACATCTTAAAAGGGCAGGAAATGATTTTACCCGAGCAAGCCTGTGGCTACTCAAGTCTTAACGCTATGTTCCCACAACTTATGCGTCACCAGCTATGCTTAACTCAGCTAAGTTACCAAAACTCTGGCGATACAGCTGGAGACAAAAATCGAGTAGTCGGCTATGCCAGCTTTGCCACAGATTAAGCTGACCCTAGCCCACAAGCGCGAGCTGTTAGCTGTAGCCCGTGACACCCTAAATCAGGCATTTATAGCCCCAAATGCCAAGATGAAACCAGCACAGCTCAGTGATTCAATTAACCAACTTAAGTTAGGTTGCTTCGTAACGCTGACCTTAGATGGTGAGCTCAAAGGATGCATTGGCTGTATCGTCCCAGACCGCCCACTTGCAGAGCTTATTCCCGCGATGACTAAGAGTAGTGCTTTTAATGATCACCGCTTTCCCCCTCTAGCTAAGTCGCAACTAGCCGCTCTTTGCATCGAAATATCACTGCTATCAGAGATGAAACAGATTAAGGTCGGTGACCAAAAGCAACTGCAGAGTTACCTTAAAGATGAGCCGTTGGGATTAGTACTGAGTGAAGCAGAGAGAAGTGCGGTATTTCTGCCTCAAGTTTGGCAGCAATTATCCACCCCAAAAGAATTTATTGAGGCGCTAAAAGTAAAAGGCGGTTGGAGTAGAGACTATTGGTCAGCAGATATGAAAGTAGAGGTCTTTAGCGTGACTCACTTTAGTGAGCAGCAGCTGTAAAGCTGCCTCAAGTTTGGCTGCAATAACCCACTCCCAAAGAATTTATTGAGGCGCTAAAAGTAAAAGGCGGTTGGAGTAGAGACTATTGGTCAGCAGAGATGAAAGTAGAGGTCTTTAGCGTGACTCACTTTAGTGAGCAGCAGCTGTAAAGCTGCCTCAAGTTTGGCAGCAATTATCCACCCCAAAAGAATTTATTGAGGCGCTAAAAGTAAAAGGCGGTTGGAGTAGAGACTATTGGTCAGCAGAGATGAAAGTAGAGGTCTTTAGCGTGACTCACTTTAGTGAGCAGCAGCTGTAAAGCTGCCATTGTACTAAGTTGTTAGAGCAAGAATATGGCTAACCTAAACTTTACTTCCCCCTAAGACTGAGTCATTTTCATGCTCAAAAACTTGAATCATTTTCAACTAATAAACAAGCACGACATAGACAATGCTCGAGCATTTTACTTCAGCTGAAAACTATATTAAGTTTAAGCTATACCTTTACTAAGAACGCAATAGTTCGCCTTGCAACATGCCGAAAAGTAAAGAATTGATACTCAAATAAGGGAATGACATCATGGATACCAACAAGCTGTTACTCATCATTATCGCGATTTTATTGCCGCCATTGGCAGTATTTTTAAAAAACGGTGCGGGTAAAGACTTATTAATCAACATTATTCTCTGCCTGCTTTTCTTCGTTCCTGGTTTATTACACGCTCTGTGGGTCGTCACTAAGTCGTGATCTAGCGAGTATTAGCAGCCTGGTATTAGTCGCTTATTTTTAGAAAGACTGTCACTCGCTATATGCTTGCTAAGTAACCTCGGCTACTGACTCGCCTATAAACGCGCAAAGCCTAGTCTCTAATGAACTAGGCTTTTTGTTTTCCAGTGCAAACATTGGCGGGTTCGAACGGGGTTAGTACCGATATTTGCTACATTCTACTTATTCTGCAAATAGTTATTTCAACATCGCCGTCTGCTCTAGCTGCTGCTTAACCAGTTCTATCATCGCCTTCGCAGCAAAAGACAAGTTTTGCTGCTTACGCCAAAAAAGTGATAACTCCCACCTTAGATCTTGAGCCGCTAGCGGGACATTCACTACCGCGTCGACCCGATAGCGCTCTGCAATAATTTGCGGTAGCAGCATAATTCCGGTTCCCGCCGCCACCAACGCAATACCAAAGTCAGCATGGCTGACACGAGTGATCTCGGCTGGTACAAAACCAGATTTATCACAAGCATTTAAAATCAATTCATAAAGTGCATATTCAGGTTCAAACATCACTTGTGCCAGAGACTGTAAATCTTTTAGCTGCAGTTGTTGTTTATCCGCTAACGCATGGGTTTTCGGGATGACAACAACCATAGGATCGTTACGGATCCTTAGTCCATCAAACTCGCCGTCAAATTCAATGATCCCGGTTGCCAGCTCAATTTCACCTTTTTGAAGTGCTAGTGTTTGCTCTATACCACCTCGCACCAGTAACTGCATATCGACTTTAGGATATTGCAGCCTAAATTTTGCGATAACGGGGGCAAATAGTTCAGCACTCCCCAGCGGAGCTAGACCGAGCTTCAAACTACCACCCGTTAAATTACGTAGCGAATCAAGCTCACTGAGCAACGATTGCCGACCAGCGAGTAATAGCTGCGCATGCCGATAAACGACTTCACCTGCCGCGGTTAGCTTAATTTGTGTGCCCCGCTTACCACGCTCTAACAGCACCATATCCAGCTCTTCCTCAAGCACTCTTATTGCCTTTGAAAGTGCGGGTTGAGTCAAAAATGCAGTACGGCTTGCTTTCGCAAACCCACCAGAATCGACGACTTGCGTAAAATAGTGCAGGGTTTTAAGATCCATTTAGATAACCTAAATTGATAGATTCCATTCTTAATATTCATTTTTTCTATCAATTAAGCAAGCGTAAACTAAGCATCAATCCTCAAAGCCCTAGTTTGGAATTCACCATGGCAACTTTTGCCAAGCCCCGTCATAAAAATGTTAAGCATATCGCTTTAGGCGCCTCACAGATGATCGCACAAATCGTTGCTTTGTGTTTATTGGCCTGGGCCTGCCAAGTATTAGCACAGAAAATTAACTCCCCTATTCCCGGCAGCGTAATTGGTTTAGGTATTTTATTGCTGCTACTGGCCAGTAAGCTGGTGCCAGAAAAAAGTGTCAACATGGGAGCCTCGTGGCTTATAGGCGACCTGCTGCTGTTTTTCATTCCCCCGGTAGTTGCTGTTATTAAGTATGAAGCTTTGCTTGAACATTATGGCTTAGTGCTTATTAGCTCAATGCTAGTCGCCAGCACTTGCGTGCTTTTGGGCACCGCATTTACCGTCGATAGATTATTTAAATTTGAGCGCAAACAGCACTTAAAAAAACACTTAGCCTCTTCAAAAGCGCAAGTCATACCGCTACACCCTGTCGATTTACCCCATGAGAAAAGGAAGGCTGCGTGAATCATTCTGCTATAGGAGTATTTTGCTTGGTCTTAACATTGGCGGGTTATTACGCCAGTAAAGCCCTCTACCGCCGTCAACGTAAAGTCTGGTGTGCGCCCATTATTATCGCCCCTATCGTTATTTTGTTGGTGGTAATAAGTTTAAACATTAGTGTTAACGATTACTTCAGCTATACCCACTGGTTAGCGGCGCTGCTTGCTCCTGCAACTATCGCCTTTGCACTACCTATTTACCGCGAACGTCAGTTAATTAAGCAGTATCCACTGACCTTAAGTTTAGGTGTTGTGACCGGTTTATTATTAGGCTTGGGGTCCTCCTGGCTAGTCGCTCGCTTAACTAACATGCCAGCCGAGTTATCTCATAGTCTAATGGTACGCTCAGTCTCAACCCCCTTTGCTATCGAAGCCACTGGTGCCTTTGGTGGTGTGCCTGAACTCACCGCTATGCTAGTGCTACTGACAGGCATCATGGGCATGCTCATTTGTGAGCCTTTATTTAAAGTCGCTAACATTCGCAGCTCGGTTGCTAAAGGCGTCGCATTAGGTGCTTCCGCCCACGGAGCCGGCGCCGCTAAGGCCAGTGAATTAGGCCGTCAAGAAGGGGTTATTGCAAGCCTGACCATGATATTTACAGGGATTGCGATGGTATTAAGCGCCCCACTCTTTGCCCGATTACTCAGCTAACAATTAATATTTATGCCCCCTTAGGAGTAATGCTGATCACTTAAGGAAGTGACTCAAAGAAAATTTGATGACTTCGAAAGATAAGAATTGACCACGAAGGACACAAAGAGCACGCAAAAAAGCCACCCCGATATTTTTCTTTTCTTCGTGTCCTCTGTGTCGCAAACGAAGTGAGCGCTTCGTGGTTTATCGCTTTTAACGCATAGAGCCCAGTTTGTGCTGGGTTCTATGTTTTTTGTTTTGAATCTGGTTTGGGCTTAACTTACCAGCATTACTCCCATACGAGTGTGTTTCCCTCACAAAAACGCACTAGTGTTTAAAACATCAGTTACGCCTCACAACAATAACGCATTGGTGTTTGCAACCAAATTAGGTAAAGTGTCGCATGCAATTACAAGCTCGCAGCGTTTTGGCAAAGATTCACACGCTCTACAAACCCAAAACCAACACAATTAAGAATATATACATAATAACGATTAAATAATTAAAACATTTGAAGGGATAGCTATGAGTGATTCGAACGATGCTTATGCAGATAACGACCTAAGGGAAGTTAAGCAGCTGGGTATGTGGGCCTCTATTGCCAGCTTAAGTTACATTTTCTGGATTGTCGGCGGCATGGAGCTCGTTGAGCGAATCGCCTATTACGGCGTTAAAGCCAGTGCTGGCCTCTACGCCAAAGCCCCAGTATCAGAAGGTGGCTTAGGCATTAGCCTCAGTGATTATGGTGTCATTATTGCTCTGTGGGCATTTATGCAGACCTTTGTACCTGTCTTTACTGGCGGGATTTCGGACCGTGTCGGCTATAAAGAAACGATTTTTGCTTCCACCCTCATCAAAATTGCTGGCTACTTAGTCATGGCGTTTTTCCCAAGCTTTTATGGTTTCTTATTTGGTGCCATCTTGCTTGCTGCCGGTACTGGTATATTTAAGCCTGGGATCCAAGGCACATTAGTCTTATCCACGGGTAGACAAAACACCTCGATGGCATGGGGTATATTCTATCAGGTCGTTAATATTGGTGGCTTCCTCGGCCCACTGGTTGCTGTGCATATGCGTCAGCTATCTTGGGATAACGTATTTTATGCCTGCGCTGCAATCATCTCGTTTAACTTCCTGTTCTTATTTGCTTATAAAGAGCCCGGAAAAGAAGAGCGTTTAGAACGTAACCGTAAAATTAAATCGGGTGAGATTAAGCAAGAAGCGCTCTGGCGCGATGCTTTACACGAGCTAAAAAAGCCTATCGTTATCTACTATATGTTGGTATTTGCGGGTTTCTGGTTCCTGTTTAACTCACTGTTCGATGTTCTACCTATTCACATTTCTGAGTGGGTCGATACCAGTGTAATTGTGACCTCGCTATTTGGTCCAGAAGGGACCTCTAATGGCTTCTTCCAATTCTGGCTAGGGCTTGATAATACCGGAACTAAGGTGATGCCAGAGGGCATGCTAAACCTAAATGCCGGCATGATCATGACCAGCTGTTTCTTGGTCGCTGCTTTAACCGCTAAATACCGTATCACTACAGCTATGCTCGCTGGCTGCTTGTTGAGTATTTTGGCGTTCGTATTGATTGGCGCTACCAACGCGGCATGGATGATTGTGCTTGCGATTGCGATGTTCTCATTCGGTGAAATGATGATCAGCCCAAAGAAAAACGAGTTTATGGGTAACATTGCACCGGAAGGTAAAAAAGCCATGTACTTAGGCTTTGTTATGTTACCGCAGGGTATTGGCTGGACGCTTGAAGGTTACTTTGGTCCTAAGCTCTACGAGATGTATGCATCGAAGGAGGTTTTTTCCCGCGAACTATTGGCCGAACGTGGCATGAGCGCTGCAGATATTAGCGCGATCCCACAGGGTGAAGCTTTTACAACTTTGGTTAGCTACACCGGCGAGAGTGCACAAGCACTGACAACGCTTTTATATAACACCCATGATATAGGTATGGCTTGGTATATCATTGCCGCAATCGGTAGCATCTCAGCGATTGGTATTTACCTTTACGGTAAGTGGTTGTTTAAGCTTCAGCAGCGTTAAGCAATGTACTGTTACTAAGTATGAAATAAAAAGCAGAGACAAAAAAAGCTGACTTCGGTCAGCTTTTTTTTCGCTTTAAATTTCACATTATCGGAGATAGATGATAATGGGTAACTTAAGCGGCTTGCTTTTCTGCAGCAGGCTCATATGCAGCAACTGCAACTGGACCAACAGGTAAAATAACGCGGCCAAACTCAGCATTTAATACTTGTGCCATAGCAAAGTAAATCGCGCTTAAACCACAGAAGATACCTTCGTAGCCAGCGATAGTGCCGATTAACTCACTACCCGTGAAATCGCGTGCCGCTAGTAGGAAGAACAAAATCGTTAATGATGCAAAAACAACTTGCTTAGCACGTGGGTAACGTAGTGAGCCCACAAAAAGTGCTGCCGTGAACAGACCCCATAGGCCTAAGTACCAACCCATAAAGCTAGCTGGGCTTGCTTCTGCTAGGCCCATTTTAGGCATAACGATTAAGCCAACCAAAGTTAACCAAAATAGACCATATGATGTAAATGCTGTTGTACCGAAAGTATCACCACGCTTAAAGCACATGATACCAACGATAACTTGAGCGATACCGCCATAGAAGATCCCCATCGCGAGGATCATTGAATCTATTGGGAAGAAGCCTGCGTTATGGATGTTCAGTAAAACAGTAGTCATACCAAAGCCCATTAGGCCTAGTGGAGCTGGGTTAGCTAGTTGTGTCGACATTAAGTTCCCCTACAGGAAGTAGTCAATAAATATATGCGCATCGCTAAATGCGAATATGAAATTAAGTTAATTTGAGCGCGCGCATTCTAGTCGAAGCGATAGGGACGAGCAAATCGGCTCACTGAGGTAGGGGAAACCAAGGGAATAGAAATAAACAAAGCATATTTGTAATTAATCAATATGTTAGCAACAGAATAAGCGCGTTAGCGTGGGGGCAAAACAAGAGCGAGACATTGATCACGAAAAACACCTCAAATTAGACGTCAAACCCACTTATTCGACTTTAGCACATTAGCAACTGATGAAATTCATAGAGGAAAAGTGCTGAAAAATTGCACCAGCTCACAAACTAAAAAAATGGCCTTCTTTTTGACAAAAAGGGCCCTTGGGTTAGGATGTTTGGCACATTTTAGCTAAATGTGCCCAGCCGCTCGACCTTTCATTAGCCTTATACCGTTGCCTCAACGGTATAAGTGACAGTATTCAGAGCACTGCTCCAGTAATACATTGAGCATAAAAATGCTTAAGCTCAAAGCCGTGAATGACTGCTGTGAATAGCTGTTGTACAGGGCTTATTAAGCGATCTGAATTTCGGTAATTGATAGGTCTCTGCTTTCACCTGCTGCTAATTGCGAGTCAAGCACGATGGCGCCAACAGATAGTCGATGCAAACCGATAACGGGGTTTCGAAAACGACCAAACATACGTTTAATTTGATGATAACGCCCCTCAACCAGAGTTACTAATGCAGTATGCTCATCGACTATCTCAAGCTTAGCCGGTTGAGTGGTGATACCTTCAAATTCAAAGTACATCCCATTCGCGAAGCCAGCGATATAAGATTCATCGATAGGATTTTGCAGGGTCACTCGGTACAGTTTGCCAACCTTATGTTCAGGTGACATCAGCTTTTTAGACCAGCGGCCATCATTAGTCAGCAGCAGTAAACCAGAGGTATTGAGATCTAAGCGGCCAACAATGTGCAAGCTGTGTTTATCTTCTCTGTCCAGCAGATCAATCACCGTTTTATGCTTATCATCAACAGTCGCGCTGACCACACCTACAGGCTTATATAGCATGACATAACTTGGCTGACTTGCCTGCAGTACCTGACCATCAAGACACACATGTGAGAACTCATCGATAATCAAATCGATATCTCGTGCCACCTGACCATCTACCAGCACTTGGCCTTTAGCCAGCAGCAACCTAACATGTTTTTTATTAATTCCTGTTTTGACGCTAATAAACCTATCTAGCCGTGCGCGTTTCGATTCCATAAAGCCCTACTTAACAGCGGTGGCTGGCACCACTTTATAGGCGCAGCGACGTGCGCCCTCAATGATGTGCTCTTCTCTACTCACTATGGCGTCATCGTGCAGTAAGGTCTGAAATAGCTGCAATTCAGAGCGACAAAAATTAAGACAGGCCGATGCCGCAGCGCAAATGGGGCAGTGATTCTCAAGCAGCCAATAACAGCCGTCACTATGCTCAAGGGTCGCCATATAACCTTCGTCGGTTCTTAATTTAGCTAAGGCCTGCAATTTTGACTCTAAATCTGAACTCGCAGCGAGTGTTGTTTGATACAGTGCCAGCGACATTTGCTCTCGATGGGCGATCAATTGCTCTAAGCCTTGATCGCCAAAGATAGTTTTCACTGAATCTATTAGCTGCACCGTGAGTTCTTCATGTCTATCGGAAAAGTGGCTATTGCTCTTAGGGGTTAATGCCCAATAACGCGTAGGTCTGCCACGAGTCGCTTTTCTATCTTCAAAAACAACGTCTCGGTTCTCTTCAAGAGCCTGTAAATGCTGACGCACGCCCATCGTCGTGAGCCCAAGTTCAGTGGCGATCACCTTCGCGGTCAATTGCCCCTGGGTTTTCAACATCTGCAGAATTTTATCGCTGGTTTTCATTCTATCCCCTACTGCGAAGCTCAATGACTAACGATTGCTACCGAGCCGTTACTAGCTGCCATTATTACTGAATAGAAAGTTAAGTAAACTTTTTTGTTTACTTTATTTTGTAAAGCGATTACTTTACTTAAAACTTAAATAAACAAAAAGGTTTACTTAAATGGAATTAGTCATTGTTAGTGCCAGCCAGAGAACGCCGTCACAAAGTGCAAAAGTTGCCCGCTACCTTAGTCAGCAAGCGGGGGAATTTAGCCGAGTCAATCACATAGAGCTTTGCCAATATCAGTTACCTTTTTGGGATGGCGCTGTCGATACAAAGTTCGCCGCTGGCAGTCGCTGGCCTTTAATTTCTCAGCAAGTAAAGAAAGCCGATGCCTTAGTGTTAATCACCCCAGAGTGGGGCGGCATGGCTTCACCTTTGATGAAGAACTTTTTGTTGATGTGTGACAACCAAGACACGGCGCATAAACCAGCATTACTGGTTGCCGTTGTCAGCGGAATAAGCGGTGCCTACCCAATTGCGGAGTTAAGAATGAATGCGTTGAAGAACAACAAACTGGTGGCAACGCCTGATCATTTAATCATTCGTAATGTAGAAGATGTACTCAATAGCACCACTCCAGATAATGAGCGAGAATTACATTTACGCGAACGTATCGACTACAGTTTGCATATGCTTACTCAATACAGCGAAGCCTTGAAAGCGGTGCGTTTAAATCATTGCAACGCACCTTACCCTAAGCAACAAGAATACAGTTACGGCATGTAACTAAAAGCCAATATAAAATATCAACACAAGGAGTCAATTATGATGCGTTTAGAGCACTTAAATTTAGTGGTCAGAGATATCCCAAAGACATTGGAGTTTTACCAAGCTATATTTCCACACTGGCAAGTGCGGGGCGGCGGAAAGTCGAGCTGGCATAGCGTAGAGCGCAACTGGGTGCACTTTGGGGACGACTATCAATACCTAACCTTTAACGATGATGGTAATGAAGACAACCGCAACTTAAGCGGACATCAAGTTGGCTTGGCCCACTTTGCATATGTTACTGACGATCTCGATGGAGTGATTGAACGCCTCAAAGCGATTGGGCATCCGGTCGATAAATCTGGAGCCGATGATCTCTATCGACGTAATGTGTACTTTATCGACCCTGATGGCTATGAAGTGGAGTTTGTTGAATATCTCACTGACATTCCGACACTGCGTAATCGTTATGAATAATATCGGCAGGGAATTAGCCGCTATGGATAAAGGCTGTGATACCTAAAGCACTTTACCTATGACCACAAACTGTAAGTCGATGAGCCTGATCAACTCATTTTTCTTATCCAGCGACTTGGAATAATCCGCAGTAACCAGTGCAGCAACGCCCAAGGCCAGCTTGGTACAAAGCTATTAGGCTTTTCAGCCTCGATAGCACTGACCATTGCTTTGCAACCAACGTGAGTATCGACAATAAAAGGGACGTTTTCGACGTGCTCATTTATTTCACTGCGGATAAAGCCTGGATGAATACAACTGACCTTAATTGGCGTATGCATCACATCGATCCGAATCCCCTCAGTTAACGACGTGACAGCAGCTTTTGTCGCCGCATAAACCGTCATCGCTCGCCTAAAACCACGCACAGCGCTAACCGAAGAGATGGTAACTAGGTGACCCGCATTTTGTTGACGAAAGATGCCCATGGCCGCTTCAGCTTGGGCAAGTAAAGCCACAAAGTTTGTTTCTGCCGTTTGCTTATTAGCGTCGAAGTACCCGGTACCAATTGCAGCGCCCTTCCCCATACCTGCATTGAGGATGATTCTGTCTAGCAGGCCAAACTCTGACTTAAATTGATTGAACACCTCAAATACATCTTGATGCTGATTAACATCAAGCGCTTTAATCGAAACCTTAATGCTCGGATTTATCTGCAATAGCTCCTGTTTTAGGGTTTCTAAGCGATCAACTCGACGTGCACATAAAGCCAAGTCTCGACCCATCTTGGCAAACTCAATTGCCATGCCTCGCCCCAGCCCAGAACTGGCACCTGTGATTAATATCGTTTGACGTTTTGTCATCATGATTTGTTACCATCCATAGCCAATATACAAAGCCAATCTCTAACCTAAGCTACTGCTCAGCGCCATGAATGTAAACTTAGATGGTAACGACAGGGCTAAAGTGACAGCTTCAATAACTCAAGCCACCCAGATAGCGAGTGCCAATACTCCGATATAAAAAGCGAATCCCACCAGAAAAGGTTTATCCGTTTCTGAGCCACCGGTTATTTTTGGCCGAGATAGAAATCTTGCCGGAGAAAGCGGATAGTTAATTCTTCCACAGCTGAACAAGTAGAGTACTAACGCTCCGGTGAAATAGAACACAAAAGACAGGACAAAGTCCCAAACAACCCAAAATAGTACTTCAGCGGCTAGTGCAAACATTTTGCTCTTCTTAGCAATAGTTGGTAAGCGTTTTGTTATGTTTAACCCTGTTATACCCAAGTTACCTCAAGGTGCAGGATTCAGAGTGATCTCAGCGTGTTTAATTCAAGGAAAATGAGTGCTGGAATGGCATTCCCTTTTAAACTTATTTGACACAGAAGTAGATACGCTGAGTCACTCCCGAAGGGCGAGTTTTATTGGCTTCTACTCTGCGTTGCCGATTTTTAACGTAGAGCGACTATGCTTACAAATCTGCGCCTTGATTAGCAGCCAATAAATTCTCGCTGAAACGAGCATCTTGAAGTAGCTTGGGTATATATCCAGCTATACGCCTTCCTTGTAGGCAACAAAACCTTAATACCGAAGCAAGTTAATGTCAGGTTAAGGATTGTTAATAAGAATCATAAGCACTTTCTGTTCGTAAATTTTATTAACATATGAAAAACGCAACCCCACGAAAATAGCTAAATCAACGGCTTAAAATTCTGTAGACCGGAATGCACTTACAAACGCCGCTTTAAGCGTGATTTAGTATTAGCAAACCCTAGTGTTTACGGGGTTATGAGCTAAATTTACAAGATTATGGATAAGCGTTTGACAGCAAGGGAATGTAAGGCTAATGGAGTACTTGCCCATGATTGCGTACCACCACACACTAACGGTAATAGATAATGATTCACTGGCACAATGTGCACTAAATAAGGCATTACAACTGGCTAAAAAAACCCAAGCAAAAGTCACAGTACTAAAAATAGAAAGACCTTATAACAATATACTGAGTCGCCTAGGACTCATCCCGAAGAGCGCACTCGACCCTATGCTATTTGTCAAAAAACTATTGACTAAATATCAACGACTCGGCGTTGACGTTGAGATAAAAGGCATTAAGAATCTCAAAGACCATGTCGCAATATTAAACGAAGCACAAATCGGTCATTACGATTTAATCGTGGTCAATAACAAACACCATAACCCGATTACCAGCGAGTTCATTCCCAGTTGTGAAGATCATCTATTAAGAGATTGCGAACAGGCGGTCATGATAGTGGGTAATAAAATATGGCAGAAAAATGGTCATATTCTCACCGCACTAGAAACGGCAAACTCTGATATTGAACACAGCAATTTAAATCAGTGTTTACTCGATGTAACCCAGCAACTCGCATCACTTTTAGATAGCGACATCCACATACTCAACTGCTATCAAAACGAAAACTGGAACATGTCAGTTGCGAAGAAAAAACACCAGTTAACAGAAGACGAGCAAAAAAAACAGCACTGGGCGCGCTTACTCAGTAATGCAAAAAACTATCATCTCACTAAGGATCAGCTTCACCTAGAGCAAGGGTTGGCCGATCATATTATCCCCGCCGTAGCCCACCAATGTAACGTTAATCTATTAGTCATTGGCGCTGGCGAGCATCATGGTTTAATCAGCGAGCTTAAAGGTCACACCTCATCCGTCATCGTCGATCAGTTAAAATGCGATCTTTTGGCTATCAAGCCACAAATACACTGATTACATTAGATATTCAATCCCGTTCAGATAGATTTTGAGCCACTATATCGGAATCTTTTTGTGCCCAAAAATCGACTCGAAAGCGTGTCTCATCGCTAAGAAACTCGACTTTATGCCAGTACTGAGGCGGAGATATGCCTATATCCCCTTCTTTTAATAGGAGTTCTCGCTCAACCTCTCCGCGTCTATCGGTAAAGCCATAAAACTTAAGCTCACCACCTAACACATGGATTTGACCATAAACCCCAGCCTTAGTGTTATGTAGATGAAGAAACATCTTCGGCACGGTATCGCGCGCAAATATCGGAGTTGATTTATAGTTAACGTAATCAGCAGGGATCTTAGTCATAATTCATCCTAATTTGTTAAAGCAAAATTAATACAGTTTAAGCTCAAGTTAAGCGACTATAGGCAAACTAATACCTATAATGACCCGCTATATATCTATAGTAAATAAAAAGCACTTGCTGCAATGATGAGAATCGATGAACCAAGAATACAACTACACCACACAATATACGCTAGATAAAAGCCACTTTAGCGAATGCTACGATGAATCCGTTGTCGTCGACACCTCAGTGCGTGCCTATCGCAAGGCAATTATCTTTGCTCTAGTGGGTACCGCCCTAATGTTAACCAATATCAATGGTTACGCCTCATGGTTTCTTATTGCCTTAGGCGCGCTAGAAGCCTTAAGTGTGCGGTTTAGAAAACCTTGGTGGTTAATGCGCCAAATGATGAGTAAAGCGGCTAACAATGAAGTGACCTTAACAATCGATGAATCTGGTGTTACTAATGATTCTTTCTATGTTCAGGGCACTATTTTGTGGCAGGACGTAGCCAATATCACCGAAACTACACAGGGCTTTTTACTAAAGCACTCTAAGGGAGTTAGCTACCTTTCAAAGCGCAGCCTAGATGAACAGGCTACGCAATTTGTTATGAGTCAGGGAGCAAAAAAGGGCCTTCAGCACCCCTCTTAACAGCAATATACTAAAGTCGCGGCTAATCTCTAATATTCGCCATCAGAAATGCGTCTATGTACTCTCCATTGCGAAAAGCATATTCACGCATTTCCCCCTCTATCACAAAGCCATGCTTTTTATAGAGGCCGATGGCTAAATGATTGTCAGTATAGACTTCAAGCTCTATTCGCCTTACCGCTAGCCAGTTTTGCGCAAGTGATGTCATAGCTTCCAATAACGCAGAGCCAACTCCAATACCTCGATAAGCTTCATCTACCGCCATACCGATATTAGCAACATGCTTACGCCTTGGGTTACTAAATACCTCCATACCAATTTGACCAACAATATCTCCGTTTCTGCTGGCCACTAAGCTAGTACAGTTATCCGGAAGCTCCATCAAACGTTTTTGCCACTTATGTAGCGATGGAAAAGGATGCTGTAGCGTGCCAGCATAGCAACTTGGTTGGCTGTAGAGTTGGCTGATACCATCAATATCAGCATCAAGGCTGTGACGAATATCAATATCTGTCAAAATTGTTTTCGCCCTTTCTAACGGGACCCGTTCACCAGTCATGCCTATCTCCATTTTATAAAACTACGTCAGCAAGACTAACTTTCGTCAAAACCGCTTACATGTCAACACCTAAGCGCAAACCGTCTCATTACTTTATTCATAAGTGCACCACCACACCCCATAACAACTGCTTAATTTTAAACCTGTATCAGTTTGCAACAAATATCTTATCCTCCATGCTGCATCTTGGAATAGATGATACCCTATAGCTTCATTTGTTAATTTTGTAATCAAGAGTCAATATTTTAGATGCCATACTTATTAGCACTTCTGCTTACTTTAAGCTTGTATTCGGGAGCCACTTTCGCATCAGCTCCAACAAGCTGCGATAACAATACCGACTGCATCGAAGTCGGTCGCTGGGATCTGGGTTTTGCCTTAGGCTATGGTAATAAATCTAATCCACTTAAAGACTATAAAGACATTCCACTCTATGTCGTTCCTACGATTGCCTACTATGGTGATAGCTGGTTCTTCGACAATGGTAATATTGGCTATACCGTAACTGAAGGTGAAAACTACACCGTCAATTTGATCACCACTTTTAGTAACGACAGTGCTTATTTCCACCGTTGGGATCCTTCTAATATTTTCTTACTCTCAAGTGGAAGTGCTAGTCAAGGTTCAGCCTCATCAATGGTTTCAGCTTTAAATACGCGGCAGACACCAGAACCGGTAATTGGCGATCTAGAAAAGCGAAACTTTACATATCTTGGCGGAGCAGAGGCTTTTATTTACACCCGATTTGGTATAGTGCATGCCACCGTCGCTCATGACATACTAGATGTCCATGGTGGCCTAGAGTCTAAATTAAGGTGGTTTTACAATATTCCCTTAGACAGGTGGAATGTTGAATTTGCTGCTGTATTAGACTGGAAAAGTAAAGAGGTGGTTGATTATTACTACGGCGTTAGACCGAGTGAAAGCCTCTACTGGAACCAAGAGTATCAAGCGGAGTCTGCATTGAATAAGAGTATCGAATTTACAGGGCAATATGTATTAACTGAAAATTGGAATTTACTCTTAGTTGCGCGCTATACCGATATCGCTGATGAGATTGTCGATAGCCCCCTTTTAGTTAAAGATTACTCCACCACCTATTTTGTTGGCGCGGCGTACAGGTTTTAATTAACGTGCTTTCAAAATTGAAACTAATATATTTTTGTGTGTTTATAAGCTCGCTAATGAGCTCTGTTGCCGTCGCAAAAAATAGCGCCCAAGAGCCAATGACGAATCTCAGCCTATCGCCAGAGCTTTGTATCACTTCAGCCAATGAAGAAACCTGCAATATTGAGGTCACGCTAGAATGGAAGATGTTAAAAAACAGAACAGTTTGCATCATTTCAGACTACAAAGAACTAAAGAAATGGTGCAACCCTTCACCTGCCATTCACTCTTTGAGCATCAATATCAGTGCTGACCGTGATATTCAGTTCGTGATGATAGACAAAGATACCCACGAAACACTTGCAGGTGTAAAATTGAAAGTTACACCCGCTTCTTCGCCTCAAGTTAGGCGACGATATCGAAACCCATGGAGTTTATTCTAATGACCAGCTCTCAATCTACGCATAGAGTATTATTAGTCGAAGATGATATTCGTTTAGCCAACTTGATTGTCGATTTCCTAAAGTCACATGGCATGCATGTCGAAGTAGAGCGCAGAGGCGATACCGTACTTACCCGCCTAATTAACTATAAACCAGACATCATTTTACTGGATATCATGCTACCAGGCATGGATGGCCTCACCTTATGTGAAAAGCTGCCAGACTACTTTGCCGGTCCGATCTTACTGATGAGCGCCTTAGGCTCAAATGAAGATCAAATTAAGGGGCTAGAACTCGGCGCTGATGATTATGTTGTAAAGCCAGTCGATCCTGCGCTACTGGTTGCACGCATTAATAATTTACTGCGTCGCCAAGCTAAACCACCGCAAGTTGAATCTCACTGCCTAAGTTTTGGCAAATTAAGCATCGACCCACATACTCAAGCAATCCGCCTCGGCGAAACTGAAGTTGATCTAACCAGCCATGAATTTGAGTTGTTGTGGTTGCTAGCTTCACAAGCTGGTCAAGTGATGAGCCGTCAATATATCTATCAATACCTACTTAATATTGATTTTGACGGTAAAGACAGAAAAATTGATGTGCGTATATCACGCCTAAGAAAGAAGCTTGGCGATAATATTGAGACACCATTTAGAATTAAAACGGTGTGGGGCCAAGGTTACTTATTTGCGCCTGAAGCATGGAATAACTAAGTCTGCTAATTTATTAAGATGAAGCGTCTTTTTATTAGTCTTTATCTGTTGCTCAGCATCGGCTTTTTAGGCATAGGCTGGGCACTGGATAATTTATGGCAAAACAATGTTGACGAACAAGGTGCACTCGATGCGCCTTTAGTCGCTTTGGCACAAATATTAGCTAAGCTACCTCAAGTAGAACGTCAAGCTATGCTTGATAGCATCAAAGTTGATCCTAGCCTCCCGCTCACACTGCTCGATGCCGATCAAGTCGCTTTTTCTAGTGATCAATTAGTCCAACCAGACAAAATCATTGCTACTCCTTACGACCTTAACCATGAGCTACAATTTGTCGCAGTAGGTCAACAAGTGTTAATGGCCGGCCCCATTGAGATAGATCCCGCTGCCAGACTAAGAAACCTCTATAATATAGTCTTCTATTTCCTATTAGCTTTTGTTGCTCTCATTTGGGTGTGGCCGCTATCAAAAGACTTAAAAACCTTACGTAAGGCAACGAAGGAGTTTGGACAAGCTAAATGGAATACACGGATTAAACTAACTAAAAGCTCACAGGTAATGCCGTTAGCCAATACGTTTAACGATATGGCCGCCCATATCAGCGCGCTGATTGAAAACCAAAAGCACCTATCTAATGCCGTTTCTCACGAAATAAGAACCCCACTTGCTCGGCTTAAGTTCGCTCTAGCGCTGTTGCCACAATACTGCAGGCCTGAATCAGATCCAGCCAAACGCCAACACTTTCTTGATGAAATGCAGCTTGATATCAAAGAGATGGAAAACCTGCTACAAGAACTACTCACTTATGCAAGTTTAGAAACGCAGCGAGAATCACTCAACTTTGAACGCTGTGATTTAAATAGCTTAGTTGCGCAAACAATTAGACGCTTAAAGACCCATCATCCTGCATCTATTACGCTTGATGCCCCTGAAGAAACCGTTTATTTAGTGGCTGAACCATCATTAGTTGAGCGCGCATTGCAAAATCTCATTACCAATGCTCAGCGATTCTCTATCAAAGGTATCCAGGTTTCAATATCTCAAAATAGCCTGGGGATAAGCTTATCTGTGACTGACGATGGCGAAGGGATCTTAGCGGAAGATCAAGCTAAAATTTTTGAACCTTTCTATCGTAGCGCGTGCAGTAAAAATGGTAATAAAGGCCATGGGTTAGGCTTAGCGATTATCAAGAGAATAATGGAGAGGCATCACGGAGAAGTCAGCTTAGAAAGTCAACCAGGTTGCACTCGTTTTACCCTAACTTGGCCTTCAAACACACCAACTCAATAATAACGTCTACTTAATCATTAGGCTCATCTTGAGTGCCATCGAAGCCAAAGTCTAGACGAGTATTCATTTTCGCCCTTTCATCGAGTATTTGCGCTTTCCTCGCTTTTAATAATGCAAGCTGACGCCTACGTTTACGCTGCTTACATAAACGGATCACATCATATTTTTGCGCATCAGAAAACTCAAGCCAATTAAAGCGCTCATTTCTATTACGTAAACATCCCATGCAATAGCCTTTAGCATCACTCTGACACACACCAATACAGGGGCTTGGGATTTCAAAAAACTCTAACTGCTCCATACCTTAAACATATACTATCTGGACAGTGAAAGGCTAAAATAAATACAGCGCTTAGTTTTGGTTCGACTAGCGACTTGATTATTACTGTCGCATCGGCACTATTAAGTAACCAGTAAGCAACCTGAACTCGGGTTAAGTAACGCCGCTCGCTTATGGATATAAAGGTGATAATAATATGAAAAAACAGCAACGAAACCTACTTGTCGCACTACTTACTATGCCACTACTAATGCTTGCGGCATGCAGCTCTACACCTAAGAATGACTATGACCTCAATTATAATTTTGCTAGCTTAAAGCGCTTTTCTCAGCTCCCGGCACCAGAAAATAGCGACCCACTGAGTGCTAATCGAATTAAACAAGCCATAAGCAACTCGCTTACGAGTCAGGGCTTTGTTCCCGACGCCCAAGCAGCTGACTTTTATGTGGGTTATGGCTTTAGAATTGATGATAAACCTAAGGATTCAGGCTTTTCTATCGGCCTAGGAACGGGCACTTGGGGCAGCTCTGGTGGAGCAAGTATCGGCACCAGTGTTGATGTACCTGTGGGCAGTGATACAGCCAAAATTCAAACGATACAGATTGATATTATCGACCCCAACACCAACCAGTTGATTTGGCGCGGCACAGATAAGTTTACTTTCGATGAGGGCGGCGAAGCAAAAGCACAAGAAACCAATGCTACCGTTGCTAAAATTCTAGCGCAGTTTCCGCCTAAAAAAGCGCAATAAAACCAGTAATGAACCACTCTTTTTCGGGGTTGGTTCATTACCCTTAAACGTTATTGGTGGGCGTTAACCGTACGCCCTTCAGCCCATTGCCGTAAGGATTGTAATTTTTCCCGCATGACCACCGATAATGGACGCGTCTTCATCAACTCTCTAATCAGCACGTCTTGACCCACATCCACCTGTGATGCGTTTGCGGTATAGATTGCCGATATCACCGCTTGTTCAATTTCAGCTCCTGAGAATCCCTGGCTCACCTTAGCAAGTTGACTTAAATTAAATTGAGTTGGCGCTAGCTGGCGGCGTTGAAGGTGAATAAGGAAAATAGCTTGGCGAATCGTATCGTCCGGTAAGTCGACAAAAAAGATTTCATCCATACGCCCCTTTCGCATTAACTCGGGTGGCAGTGCACTAATATCGTTGGCAGTCGCCACTAAGAACACATCTGATTTTCGCTCGGCCATCCAAGTTAAAATAGTGCCCAGAATTCGCTTCGAAGTACCATCGTCACTACTACCACTGCTTAAGCCCTTCTCTATTTCATCAATCCACAAGACACAAGGAGACATCAAGTCTGCAAGCTCTAACGCTTTACGCAGATTCTTCTCTGACTCGCCGATATATTTGTTATACAGCGCAGCCATATCCATCTTTAGTAACGGCCTTTGCCACATGCCAGCAACGGCTTTAGCCGCTAAGCTCTTACCGCTTCCTTGTACTCCAAGTAACAATATGCCTTTAGGCTTATCCTCAAGCATCTGCGTCTGTGATGACGGCATACGATGACTAAGCCATTGCTTAAGGTTATGCAGCCCTGCAACTTGAGAGAAGTCACTGGTATCATATTCAAATTGCAATACGCCCTGCATATCGAGCAGCTCAAACTTACCTCGGTTAATGCTGTCCACATCTGAGTGGCTAATAGCACCATCATCGATGATAGCCTTATGAGCAAGGCGCCTTGCATCATCAAAGGTCACGCCACGTAGGTTTTCTGCAAGCTTGGCGACGGCACTATCGTCAACATCTAGCACAACCCCCTCACTGCGCACCTTATCGACTTGCTCATAAATAAGGTTCAATAACTGGGTGCTATTGGGCAGCGACAACCTAAAGTGAGCACAATAATGTTTGATTTCAGAAGGAATAGTGAACGCGTGACTAACCAAAACAACCGTATGCTTTAGCGCATCATATTCTAGTGCAATCTCTTTCAGTAGACGCACATTCTTCGGCGCATCTTCCACAAATGGATGAAAGTCACAGAGAATGTAAATGCCCTGCTGTGTCGTTGATTTTATCTGCCCAAGAATGTCCTCAGGTTCACAATTAAACTTCTGCCGCCCAAGTCCACTATCAACACGCATCAACCCCTGAGTAATACTCCAGCTAAATAACGGTTGATACAGGACGTTAGACACTTTCCTGAGTAACTCTATCACCCGTTGCTCTTCATAGGTTTCAATCACAACAATAGGGGTATTAGAACGCAGTACTGCGGTGAGATCTTGAATATCTTGCATGTTAATCCTTGAACAAATACGACTGAGGATCCCAAAAAGAAAAGGGACGCTAAGGTCCCTTAATATCTATTGTAAGGTGATTAATATTTATAGAGCCTGCAATTAAACCTAATTGCAGGCGTTTATTTAGCCAAGCTAATGGTTAACTAAACACTAATGGAATACATAGTTAAGCCAACCTTGCATTCTCAATAACACCTTTCGCATAATCGATACATGAGCAAAATGCTCGGTATAAATAGCAGCATGACCAGAGACTCCCGCTGGGAACTCGGTTTTCGCCTCATGATCTTCAAGCTTAATCAGTACTAATGCACGGCCGCGACTCAGCACTCGCTGAGATGATATCAATGACCCCGAAGACTGGACTTCACCTTCAGCCATGGCAGGTAAGACTTTAGCCACTTTACCTTTAAATACTTGGCCCGGTGCAGCATCTAGAATGATTTCTGCTTCATCACCCTCTTTTAATCTGAGCAATGAGTTTTGCCAAAAGGCGCCGACAAACATACGGTCTTCATTTGGAATAAAGCTAATTAAAGGCCTTAACGGCATAGGGACTGCAATAATACCTGGGCGTAGTGCCATCTGAGTCACCATGCCATCGGCAGGCGCTTTTACTACGGTTTGGTCAAGATCGAACTGCGCCTTTTCAAGTTCGCCCTGGATCCCTGCTACCTTGGTATTCACTCCATCAACGTTTGACTCATAGGCTAAACGTACTCTTAACTCCTCAGCATTAGCAGCGGTTAATAGCGCTTCTGATGCAAAATAAAGCTGACGCCTATTATCAAGTTCGAGCTCTGTAAAGGGGGAGTTAACCCCGCCACGCTTACGGCCTTTCTCATAACGGTCGAACGCAGACTTAGTTCTATCTCTATCAGCTGTTGCCCGCGTCACTGCAGCTTTTGTCGCTTCCCATGCCGCTTCTAATTGTGGTACTTCGAGCTCTGCGGCCACTAATGCAGCACGTTTTTGCTTTACAATAGCCTGAAAAGGAGTGGGATCGATTTTAAATAATACATCACCTTTCTTAATCGGCGTATTGGGCTCCACCTCGACAGACACAACCATCCCCCTAACCGCAGGGTTGATGGGCGTTGTTACAAAATACTCTTTAGCATAAGGTGTGTACGGATGGTTATAGTTCATCAATAAGATCAAGGCACCAACGATAAATATGCCGCCTAATATCGCCGTTGGAACGGTCCACTTAGTTAATGGGATCTTAAATATTTTAAAAATGGCAATACAGATTGCGGTGTAAGTCAGTACAAGTAGTAAATCCATATTACACCTCTGCTCTGTCTGTTGAACTATCGTCGACTTGAGGATCAACTTTAGTGCTAGGCTGATGATTACCAGAGCCTCTTACTTGTTTAGGCTGCTGTTTTGATGATTCCATCTCAGTGATTCTTTGTTCTAATTTTCTCACTGTTTCAGTCAAGCCTTGCACTTCACTCTCTAGCAGTTGTTCTTTCTCGACGACCTCTTTAAATCCCCAACCACGGTCTTCACGATAAAGGGTTGCCCAAATCCATAAGAATGGCCAAATAGCATGTAAGGTAAATAGGCTCACCCACCCCGCAATATGCAGGGCATCTTGCTGTGGATGATTGCGCTTCTTGGCTATCTCATAGGGGATATCATGAATGGCAATGACCCCATAGAAAATAAAAATCGCAACGAAAAAAATAATTCCTAACGCAAAATAATCTAAAAACACATCGCTCTCCTTGTGAAACTTTTGGTTACAACGATAGACACAGAAAACATCACAGTAACATTTTAGCAATACTACCCCTACAATCGTTTTTTTTCGACTAAAATCTGCACTTTATCGAACCCGAATTTTGGCTGTCGAAGTCTTCTTCCGCACATTTACCACTAAATCTACCCTAGACAAATTTGCTCCACGCTACACTAATCACAAATAAAAAATGCGCTACTCGATGCCGCTAAATGCGTTACTAACTTGATTGCATTATCAGCTCTGCAACCAATAACGACGCCCTACAATCTCAAAGGCAACCCAAATGATAGGTATAGCTTTATCCGCGAATGCTAAGCCCGCCATGTTGCTCGGCTGTGGTGAACTCGGTAAAGAAGTCGTCATTGCGTTATTGCGTTACGGTATTGAAGTCATTGACGTTGATCCTTGCTGAAGGTACCGCAAACAACATTCAGTTTGCTGGTGTAGCTGACGCATTAACCGAGCCTGATACTCAAATGCGTTTATTTACTAAACCTGAAATTGACGGCAAGAGACATTTAGGCGGGGGATTGGCTAAAGATACTGAGACCAGTAAAACGGTTGAAAAGCCTTAACAGCCGCGGGCAAGATTAAGCTTGTTCTGTAACACCACCTCTGTCATTACAGATAGACACGTTTCAAATGACAAACAAGCCTCAACCTTGATAATAAGGTTGAGGCTTGTTCATTAATTTTATTTTTAATGCGCTAGATTGAATGAACTAGTTAACTTTATTACGGGCTTTACCTGCGCTAAAGCTTGCTAGGTTTTCAATCGCGATATTAAGCAGATTCTGCCGGGCTTCTAATGTTGCCCAAGCATTATGTGGCGAGATACTAATATTCTTAGCGCTAAGCAATGGGTTGTCGGCCTTTGGCGGCTCTGTAGACAACACATCAACGCCTGCATAAGCGATTAGCCCTTGATTGAGTGCTACCGCTAACGCAGATTCATCGACTAAACCGCCGCGCGCAGTATTAATCAATATACCGTTAGATTTCATTGTACTGAGAAGCTCGACGTTAATCATTTTGTCTGTTGCTAGTGTTAGTGGACAGTGCAATGACACAATATCCGCTTGCCTAAATAAACGCGCTTGCTCGACCCATACACAATTGTCAGGCAGGGATATTTGTGGGTTACGAGTATTCACCAGCACCTTCATGCCAAAAGCCAACGCAATCTGAGCAACGGCTTTACCTATATCACCAAACCCCACTAAGCCAAGCGACTTGCCTTTAAGAGATTGCAGTGGCATAAGGGTAAAACAGAAATCTTGAGACTCTGTCCACATACCGCGCTTAACCGCATCGGAGTGCAGACTAACTTGCTGGGTTGCATGAAGAATATGGGCGAACACCATTTGTGCTACCGCATCAGGACCGTAACCCGGCACATTAGTGACCACAACGCCAAGCGCCTTGGCAGCAGCAAGATCAACAACATTAGTGCCGGTTGCGAGAATACCGATATATTTAAGCTTTGGTAGCTGCTTTAGTGTCGCTTCATCGAGCACGGTTTTATTAGTCAGGATGATTTCTGCGTCCTGACTTCGTGCTATTACGTCGCTCGGCGCACTGCGATCATAACAACTTAGCTCGCCAAGCTGCGCTAAAGCTTGCCAACTGAGATCACCTGGATTTAGCGTATATCCGTCCAGTACAACAACTTTCATCTAAAACAGTCCTTGCTATAAATCAACATCAAGTGGCTTTTATAAAAATCCTTCTATAAAATTCTTTCTATATCGCCTCTTCTATAAAAGCCCTTCTTCGAACGACAAATTAGAACTTAAAACTGGCACCAATATTAGCCTGCCCTTGCCACATGATGTCTGACTGGATATTCCAAATACAGCCATCATTGCCACAAAACAAAGCATTATCGGCATTGATAAAGGTCGCGTAACCTTTAACTTCAGCAAATAATGAAAAAGCTTCAGTGGCCTGATATTCAATACCGCCACCTAGCGCCATAGAAAAGCGAGTCTCATTTGAGAAAGCACCGCCAGGCCGCATATGAGTTAAACCAAGACTGGTAGTGACATAGGGCTTAACGCTTTTCATTGGGAAATAAAGACTGCCACCCACATGGAAGTAATCGACATCCATAGAGGTAATCACATTAGGACTAAAGTTATCGCTGGTTTTTAAATCGGTAGATTGATGGCTGTAAAGAAGATAGACATTACCAGGATCTTTGGTGGTGAAGCCCAGCATCACACCATAGTTTTGCGCTTCGGCTATTTTTACCTTACCCGCTTCATCCGATTCTGTGCTGGCAATATCAAATTCGCTAGCACCGAAACTATAGCCGCCAAAAGGGGCGACATAAACTTCAGAGACGGCAGGAAACGCACACAAAGAACCGAGTAATATTGCTAAACTTCTTTTCATCATATATCCCTATTATTTTATAGTTATTAGTTTTTAGCGCATGCCTCTATCACCCTTGACTCTATCATAAGCAGCTTGAATATCTTGGGCTTTTGTTTTGGCAAGCTCCATCATCTCTGCTGGCAAGCCTTTAGCGACTAATTTATCGGGGTGATGTTCATTCATTAACTTTCTATAGGCTCTTTTGATCTCTTGATCAGACATAGACTCTGTAACACCTAGGATACTATAAGCATCCTCAACCGATGCTTGATGTCCTGCCCCGCCACTGCGGTGAAAATTAAATTCAGCCTGCCAACGCGCTAATAAGTCATCGAGTTGTTTTTGGCTAAAGCCGAGCTCTTTGGCGACTACGGATAAAATTAATAACTCTTTTTGATCGAGCTGGGCATCGATAAGTGCCGTCTGAATTTGGATTTCCAAAAACATCTGCAATACTTCTTTACGGCCCATAGAGATAAGCCTAAAGGTTTTTAGACAAGCATTGAGGTCAAAATCAGCCTCTTTACCTTCTCTAAATGCCGCCTGAGCATCGACTCTCGCTTGGCCACTTAAGTTAAGCTGATCCATTAACGAATTCGCCATGCGAATATCGTTTTCAGTCACTTGCCCCGATGCTTTGGCCACATGCCCCATCACCGAAAAGGTAGTATTAAAAAACAGCGCCTGACGTTTGCCTGTACCACCTAGACCGGCTTTTTGGCTTTGCCTGCGATCGTACATATGCCCTAGCCAAAGGCCAAAAATAGCGCCACCCAGGCGACCCGCCATATAACCAATAATGAAACCGAAAACCTTACCCCAAATACGCATTATCTAACCTTTTTTATTTCACGTTTTTCTATCTGTGCGAGTCGCTCAATCGTGCCAACATCACACCAATACTTGTTAAAATGGTAACCACTCACCTGATTATTCCCCATAGTTTCACGCAGTAATGGGGCCAGTGCAAATGCGCCTTCAGGTGTATTAGTAAATAAGTCCGGATGGTAAATCCCCATGCCAGAGAAGGTTAGTTTATCGGCGCCAGCATTACTCACCTTGCCCTCTTGCAAAGCAAAATCACCTTGAGGGTGTTGTTCAGGGTTATCGACTAACCACAAATGCGCTAACACGCCAACATCGAGCGCATTGATATCCGGTAATTCATCAATAAAAATATCACCGTTTATCACGAAAAATGGCTCGTCACCTAACAGCCCTAACGCTTGTTTGATGCCTCCACCTGTCTCCAGAGCCGAGGTTTCTTCGCTATAATGAATCTTCACTTGCCACTGGCTGCCATCGCCTAACGCCTCGACTAGCTTATAGCCAAGCCAAGCATGATTAATCACGATTTCAGAAACCCCTGCCGCAGCGAGTTTTTCGATGTGATACACAATTAGCGGCTTGCCCGCCACCTCAACAAGAGGCTTAGGTACGGAATCGGTTAATGGACGCAGTCGTTCTCCACGCCCCGCCGCGAGGATCATTGCTTTCATTGATCAGCCTTTTTTATAGGAATCATTATTTATGAGCATTGAATGTTGGGATGATGACTTCACTAATCCATTGAGCAAATGGTTGCAGCTCAACATAACGCCCCGCAATGTCACGAATATACTCAAGAGTGAGTGGGATGTCAGCCATATAAGCGGGTTTGTCGTCACGATAATTAAGCCTCGCAAAAATGCCGGCGGCCTTAACGTGTCTTTGAATTCCCATCAAATCAAACCAGCGTCGATATTGCTCAAACGATACTTCAGCATCAATGAGTCCAGTGCTGACACACTGCTGATAATGCTGCTGCATTAATGATTCAACCTCGATATCTGGCCAACGAATGTAGCAGTCTCGTAATAGCGAAACCGCATCATAGGTCACAGGCCCGATGACGGCATCTTGGAAATCAATAACTTTTAACTCGCCATCTTGCAACATGAGATTACGGCTATGATAGTCTCGGTGCATGCCAACTTGCGGTTGGGCCAGTGCATTATCGACTAAAAGCTTAAAGGCATCCTGAGTGTGGGTTGTCACCTCATCAATATCTAACCCCAAATGGTGCAGCGCTAGCCACTCAATAAAAATCTCCAGTTCGCGTATAACAAATCCAGCATCATATTGCGGTAAAGGCCCAGACTCGGTACTGATGACTTTTGCGATATCGTTAAGTAGCGCTAATGCTTGAGAATAATATTGCTGCAAGGTATCACTATCAAGCACCGACAATAATTGCACATCACCGAGATCACTGAGCAACATGATGCCCTGTTCGTTATCACAGGCAATCACCTTAGGTACGGCAATACCTTGATGCGAGTAACTGTTAGCCAATTGAATAAAGGGCGCAATCTGGATAAGGTTAGGTGGGGAATCGACTACAATATAAGACAGGTTATCGACGATAACTCTGAAGTAACGCCTAAAGCTTGCATCGCCAGATATCAACGTTGGCGAAACTTTTCCATTAAAATACTGGTTTAGCCATGCATTTAACTGAAGAAATCTAGGATCTGACAAGGGCACCTCATGGCTCTTAAGAAGAAATTGCTTTATTATAACGACAAAATGGAAACAGCTAAGCAATTGAAAAAAAATATTTGGCTGCGTTGCCCAAGAAGGGGCAACTTTTCACCTCTTTCACCGTCCAGACTAAGAAATCATAATTAATTGACCAAGATGCAGATCCGTTATTTTCTGGCCTTGAGCCTGCTTCCCCAATTAGTCTTAGCAGACGAAACTGTGACCACACCGGCGTCACAATGTGTAGTAGTGCCTCCAGTAAAGCCTTATGTTCAGCTTTACGAGACCAATAGCCCCGCTGATTTAGCCAGAATTTATATTAGTTCTGACCGTTCATCAGCACAGATGGGTAAACAAGCGACTTTCACAGGCGATGTCAACTTCAGCCAAGGTGGACGAAACATCTCTGCCGACGAAGCGATATTGAACCAACAAACTGAAGAGCTTCAAGCGAATGGCAACTTAGTTTTTCAAGATTCTATGTTTACAGTTACTGCCGATTCTCTCGTGGCTAAGATGCAGAGCAATAGTGCAATTTTAAATGGCGCACAATATTGGCTGCATGGTCAACAGATCCATGGTGATGCTAATCAGCTTGAAATCACCAAAGACAACAACCTGCTACTGTCTGGCACGACCTTCACGACTTGTCCAGATAAAGATCCTGCCTGGTTACTTGAAGCTAAGCGCATCAAAATTGATAGCACCGAAGAGTGGGGCGAAATTTGGGACGCAAAAATTAAGATTGCCGGCGTGCCCGTCATGTATGTGCCTTACATGACCATCCCAGTATCAGATAAGCGAAAATCAGGCTTCTTATTCCCAACATTTAGCACCAGTACGACTAATGGTGTTGAAGTGGCCACGCCTTATTACTGGAATATAGCACCAGAATACGACTTAACCTTTACCCCAAACTACATGTCTGCTCGTGGACTATTTACCAAAACAGAATTTAGATATTTAGCTGGCGAGAAGCAGCAAGGCCAGTTGAATTTCGAATACTTAGCCGACGATGACAAACTGGTGAACAGCCCAGATAGATACCTGTATCACTGGGAGCACAGTGGTGCATTTAATGAAAACTGGCGCGTGCATGCTAACTATACAGATGTGTCTGATAACAACTATTTTAATGACCTAAGCTCAGATGTTCAGCGCGCGACAGATAATCAATTAAACCGAATTGGTGAAATAGCCTATTTCGAACAAAACTGGGATTTAACTGCGCGAGTACAAGATATTAAAGTACTTGGTGAGGAGGTGAAGCCCTACCAAGTCATGCCACAGTTTACTTTTAACTATCGCGCTCCAAGCTATTGGCACGGCTTAGATTTTAACCTCTATAGTGAAGCGACCAATTTTGAACATCAAGATAGCGAATATTCGGCAGCGACTCGGGTACATCTTGAACCCAGTATCTCTTATCCAATCCATGGTCCTGCTGGCTCGCTAACCAGCGAAGTCAAGCTGCTACAGACTAACTACTGGCAAGATGACAGAGATGACTTAGCTGACCCTGCACTTCGCGACCGCGTTAACCGCACGTTGCCACAAGTGCGTATTCATGGTCAGGTTAACTTTGAACGATTTACTGATTACTTTGACACTAACTATCGTCAAACTCTTGAGCCACAGTTCCAATATCTTTATGTGGGCTATCAAGACCAATCAGATATTGGTATTTACGATACAGCCCCGTTACAAGAGGATTACAACGGACTCTTTAGGGATCGTCGTTTCTCGGGTTTAGACCGAATAGCCGATGCTAACCAGTTTACACTGGGTTTAAGCACTAAGCTTTTTGATGAACAAAATCGCGAAGTTTTTAAGTTCAGCTTGGGGCAAATTTTTTACCTCGAAGATAGTCGTGTTGGTATTAATGAAGTCACAGGCAGCAACGATACCTTTGTACAAGAGAACACTTCTAACTCAGCTATTGCAGCAGAATTAAGTACTCAGCTGTATGCCGATTGGTTCCTTAGTGGCTCGATTCAATATGATGCCAAAGAGAGCGAAAATAAGAAGAGTGAAGTCACCGTTGACTACCGCCCTGGCACCAATAAACTACTGCAAGCTAGCTATCGCTACGTACCCGATCTGCTTAACAGCAATACCAATGAATCGGTTGATATTAAGCAAATGGGTTTCCGCGGGGCTTGGCCGATTAATGACAACTTATATTTAGTGGGTAACTGGTATTACGATCTGAACGAAAGCCGAGCGGTAGAGACCTACACAGGTTTTCAATATGAATCATGTTGCTGGGCTGTACGTTTGAGTTATCATTACCGTATCAAGACCAATTATATTGACGAAGATAATCCGGTACAGGATACTCGAGAGCTATTTGAAAGCGGGATCTACCTAAACTTTGTCATTAAAGGACTCGGTGGCTCTGGCCCATTAGGGGTGTCAGATATGTTAGATGACGGCCTATTTAACTATCGTAAACCGCTCTATTTGAAAAATTAGCAACTAAATAACGTAAATAAATGCTGAACCTAGCTGATGACATGCAGTCAAAGCAGGACTAAAGAATCATTTACGGTGAGTAATCACTGTAAATGACACTCAATAAATGCCAAGGATTTTAGTGGATGAAACGCTGTAACCAATTGATTTTTGCTCTTATAACATTGGCAATGAGCCAGACAATTCACGCTGCGCCAACGCCACTTGATCGCGTAACAGTGCAAATAAATGAAGGGATCATTTTAGAAAGTGAAGTGACCGGCATGGTAAAGACTATCAAGGCAAATGCTGCCAATGCGAGTCAAACACTCCCCTCAGACACAGCACTGCGTACTCAGGTTATCGAACGTTTAATCCTAACGCGTCTTCAGTTACAGATGGCAGATAGAATTGGTCTACACATTGGTGACTTACAATTAGACCAAACTATCGAGAATATCGCTAAAGAGCAGAAGATGACCGTTGCGCAAATGAAAGCGCAAATTGAGAGCGAAGGCACAACGTTTGCTCAATACCGTGAGCAACTCCGTGAAGAGGTAACCTTAGGTGAAATTCAACGTATTCAAGTACAGCGTCGTATTCAAGTCTCGACCCAAGAGATCAATAACCTTGTAAAGCTTATCAATGAGCAAGGTCTTAAAGAAGTTGAGTTCCAAATTGGTCACATCCTTATTGATGTACCAAGCGATGCCAACAGCCAGCAGCTAGAAGCTGCAAGTAAGCGCGCCGCAGTCGTAATGAAGCGGTTAAAAGATGGTGATGACTTTAGAAGTATCGCTATTGCCGCTTCTTCTGGTCCTAAAGCACTAGAAGGTGGTATTTGGGATTACATGAATATCAACGAGATGCCAACCTTATTTGCTGAAGTCGTTACTGATGCCAAGACTGGTGATATCATAGGCCCAATTAAGAGTGCATCAGGCTTCCATATCATCAAGGTGATGGATGCTCGCGGTCTACAAACTAAAGAAGTTAAAGAAGTTAAATCTCGTCACATTCTACTTAAGCCCTCTCCAATTCTTTCAGACGAGCGAGCTAAAAGCATGATGGACAGATTCCTAGCTCAAGTTAAATCGGGTGAAGCTAAGTTTGAAGACTTAGCACGTCAATATTCTGAAGATCCAGGCTCTGCAGCAAAAGGCGGCGAATTAGGCTGGGCAGATCCGAATATCTACGTACCTGCATTTTCTCAGGAACTTAACAGTCTCGAAATTGGCGAGTACAGTGAGCCATTCCGCTCGACTCACGGCTGGCATATTGTTCAACTTGAAGAGAAACGTACAACAGACGCGACCGATAAATTTAATACGAATCGAGCTCATCAGCTGATCTATCGTCGTAAATTTAATGAAGAGTTACAAAACTGGCTAGATGAAATGCGTGCTGAGGCATTTATCGATATTTTTGAGCCAGAAACGAACCGAGGTTAATCTATTGTCGACTAAACGAATAGCCATCACGCCGGGTGAACCGGCGGGTATTGGTCCCGATTTAGTGATACAACTAGCTCAGCAGGCTTGGCCTGCTGAGCTAGTTGTTTGTGCTGATCCCGACTTACTACAGTCTCGCGCTAAAAAACTGGGACTTCCAATTCAGCTACGTCCTTACCAACCCAATCAAGCGCCCAAGCCGCAAGAGGCTGGCACTCTGACCATAGTACCTTTTAAACTTGAAACCGAAGCGGTTTGCGGCAAGTTAAATGAACTCAATAGCGCCTACGTGGTAGAGACACTTCGATTCGCTGGCGAGAAAAATATGATTGGCGAGTTCGACGCTGTAGTGACGGGACCGGTTCATAAAGGTATTATTAACGACTCGGGTATTCCGTTTAGTGGCCATACTGAATTTTTTGCAAATCAGGCTAACTGCCAAGATGTAGTGATGATGCTGGCAGCCCCAGGTTTACAAGTCGCGCTCGTTACGACCCATATTCCATTAGCTTATGTGTCTAAAGCCATTACCCGTGATCGCTTGCATCAAATTGTTAAAATATTACACACTGACTTAGTCGAAAAATTTGCTATTGAGTCACCACGGATCTACGTCTGTGGTCTAAACCCTCATGCAGGCGAAGACGGTCACTTAGGCAGAGAAGAGATCGATACCATCATCCCTGCACTAAATGAGTTAAGAGAGCTCAACATGGATATCGTTGGCCCATTGCCAGCTGATACCCTATTTCAACCTAAATACCTAGAAGATGCTGACGTCGTACTCGCTATGTACCACGATCAGGGGCTTCCAGTACTAAAATCTAGAGGATTTGGCAGTTCGGTCAACATCACTCTAGGATTACCCTATATAAGAACGTCGGTCGACCATGGTACGGCCCTAGAGCTTGCCGGCACGGGCACTGCTGATATTGGCAGTTTCGTCTGCGCATTAAATAAAGCCATTGATTTGGCTGCAAAGAATTAGTGATATAAGTTACCTCATGAGCAATAAAGTACATTTAGGCCACACGGCCAGAAAACGTTTTGGACAAAACTTCTTAACTGACGAGAATGTGATTAACCGCATTGTTGGTGCGATTTCACCTGATAACGATCATGTGATGGTTGAAATTGGTCCCGGTCTAGCCGCATTAACGGAACCCGTTGCAAGTGGCATCGACAAACTTATCGTTGTCGAACTCGATAAAGACTTGGTAGAACGTCTAAAAACGCACCCTGTGTTAAAAGACAAACTTGAAATTCATCAAGGTGATGCACTTAAGTTTGATTTTAACCAGCTAGTGCGTGAAGACAAGCAGATGAAGGTGTTTGGTAACTTACCATACAACATCTCAACGCCACTTATGTTCCATCTGTTTGAGTTCGCTCAGCATATTGAGAACATGCACTTTATGTTGCAAAAAGAAGTGGTATTAAGACTTTCTGCATCACCAGGTACTAAGGCTTACGGCCGTCTAACGGTCATGGCACAGTACCACTGCCAAGTCATGCCAGTACTTGAAGTACCGCCAGAAAGCTTTACACCTGCACCAAAGGTTGATTCAGCCGTGGTGCGATTAGTGCCATACAAACATAAACCTTGGCCATGTAAAGATGTAGACTTGCTTAGAAACTTAACCACAACGGCATTTAATATGCGCCGTAAGACGTTAAGAAATAACCTTAAGCAGCTATTATCTGACGATGATTTTGCCGAATTAGGTATTGACCCTACGTTAAGACCTGAGCAGATCCGCGTTGAGCAATACGTCGCTATGGCGAACCATGTTTTTGACAAGAAATAACGTTTTTCTTAAATAATCAATAAACTAACTAAAGGGCATTAACTGCCCTTTTTTTATATGCTGTTGAACATAATTGGCTACTAATTCTATAAGAGACCAATTAATATGCAAGTGTACATTTAGCGTAAAATATCAGATAAACTTCATCTTTAGAGGCCCATATGAGTCAATTGCCCCCATCTGTTAGAGTCGATGTAACTACAGAATATATTGAAATCCAGTCCTCGCCTGATGAAGATAAGTATCTTTTTAGCTACACCATTACTATCCACAACCTCAGCTCTGATGAGGTCACACTTAAAAGTCGGCATTGGTGTATTACTGACTCAAATGGGCGAAAAAGCGAAGTTCACGGCGCAGGTGTGGTAGGCCAGACCCCAACAATCAAACCCAATAGCTCATATGAATATACCAGCGGTACTGTATTAGAAACCCCACTTGGGGTCATGGAAGGAAGCTACACCATGGTCGACAGCCATGGAGATGAATTCAAAGCCCCCATCTTAGCCTTTCGTTTATCGGTCCCAGGTTTACTTCATTAATAACAAACGTAAATAACAATACATAGGTAGAAATTAGGTAACATGGCCAACTATTTTGTAGGTGATATCCAAGGCTGCTTTGATGAGTTAATTCTATTACTCGATAAAGTTGCCTTTAACCCATCAAAGGACTGTTTATGGACCGTTGGTGATCTTGTCGCAAGAGGGCCAGGCTCCCTTGAGACACTGCGTTTTTTTAAGTCCTTGTCTGGTTCTACTAAAATAGTGCTAGGTAATCATGATCTGCATCTATTAGCTATCAACGGAAAATTAAAACGCGCTAATCCAAAAGATCATTTAACCGCTCTACTCGCTGCCGATGACATAAACAATATTATCGATTGGCTGAGGCTGCAGCCTCTTTATCAAGACTGGCCAGAAAAGAACCTTATTATGACTCATGCGGGTGTACCACCTAATTGGGATCTGCATACTTTACGCACCCAAGCAGATCTGGTTAGCCTAGCATTGCAATCACCTAACTATTTGAACGACTTGATCAGTGAAATGTATACCAATTCAGTCGATGAGTTTAATTCAAATTTAACATCACTTGAAAAGCAGATCTATTGCATTAATGCCCTTACCCGTATGCGCTACTTAAAAGCTGGTGGCCGCTTAGATTTTGACTGTAAGTCACCGTTACAAGATTGCAATCATGATTTATTGGTCCCTTGGTTCAACCAACCGAGCCAATTACCCAATAATTACAAAGTCGTGTTTGGTCATTGGGCTGCCATTATGGGACAAACGCACCGAGAAAATAGGCTTGCGCTAGACACGGGTTGCTGTTGGGGGGAGTACATGACACTTTGGCATATGGAGTCAAACCAAAAAATCACTCAACAAAAATTAAAAGACGTTAAAAGAAGTTAAAAAAGAGTTAAACTATCGCAACATTTGGCCGATATAATATACGAAATAGCTATCAGCCAGATGCTGTGACTTAAATAAAAATAATAATAATGGAGCTCATATGAAGTTAAATGTAGCCACCAGGGTGATAGGTGGATTTACGGTAGTGACACTACTGCTAATCGTACTTGGCGCAGCTTCTTGGTTCACCAATAATCAACTAAAGACCAGTACTCAAGTCTTACAGGAACTAAGCCTTCCAGCATTAAAAACGAGCAATCAACTTTCTCAAACTCTTTCGCAACAAGAAAAACAAGTTTTGATGGCCTACCACAGCCAAAGTGCGGCAACTATCCCTACAATTAACGCTCAATTTAAAACGGCTAGCCAGACCTTTGAACGTGAGCTAAAAAACCTAACGGCTCTAGTCAGCAACAACTCTGAATTGAATTCAGTCATTCGAAATCTTGATAATCACTACGCTAAATTCAATAACATCAGTCAAGAAATGATCACGACTCATGAAACCGCTTTAACCACTACAAAGCACATTAGCAGTAAATACGATAATATTGAGATAGCGGTGGATGATAGTGCCTCTTTATTACTCGATTTAATTGATCTAGAGATGAGTGAAGATGTTGTTGACCAAGAGATCGCAGCCACTGCTAGTACACTAGAACTGAGCTTTAGCAGCATCGCCAGCACAAGTTTTGACTTGATGGCTAGCACTGAAAAAGCAAAGTTCGACACCATTTCAAAAGAACTCGATTATATTGTTAGTGACACCAAGAGCAAGGTGGATTATGTCACGAACCACTGGGACGGTGTTGTTGACGCAAGCCTCATTGATGAGCTTAATACTGAAGCCAGCAAGGTATTCAGTATGGTTAAAGGCAATAACTCTCTCGCAGCCCTAAAGCAACAAGAACTTGAGCTTAACCGCCTTGCAGGTAGTTTACTAGCCGATGTTGAACAAGCGGCAGCTAGCGTCAATAAGCAGATGAAAATGTTAACGACTAACATCGAAACTATCTCTTCCAAGATCAGTCACGATGCCATTGCTAATATCGATAGCGCGAGTATGCGTACCGTTTTATTGATGTTAGTAGCCATTATCGTTGCAGTCGTTGTCAGCATTGCAGTTGTTCGCCCATTAACGCGCTCACTAGAAAAAGTAAATCATGCCTTCAACGTACTCGCATCGGGTGATTTGACCCACAAATTAGATGATTCAGGTCATGATGAATTCGCTATATTATCAGCCAACTGCAATAGACTCATCGATAGCCTAAGAGACCTTATCCAAGGCATCTTAGAGCGCTCAGAACAGCTTGCTGCCGCGGCCGAGGAAACCTCAGCAATTACCGCGCAGACAACTGTCGGCATCCAAGAACAGAAGAGCCAAGTCGATCAAGTTGCAACGGCTACAACTCAACTAAGTTCAAGCGCTCAGCAAGTTACTGCCAGTGCCGATGAGGCGTTGGTTCAAATCAAAGCCGCCGATGATGAAAGCCAACACATGCGTCTCATCGCTGAAGAAAACAAACGCACCATTTTAGCCCTTGCAGATGAAGTGTCTAAAGCCAGTGTCGTCATCAATAAAGTGCATGCCGATAGCGCATCGATTGGCTCAATACTCGATGTCATTCGGGGCATTGCAGAGCAAACAAACTTACTTGCACTTAACGCTGCCATTGAGGCTGCCCGCGCTGGTGAGCAAGGTCGTGGCTTTGCGGTCGTCGCTGACGAGGTACGTAGCCTAGCATCTAGAACACAAGACTCGACACAAGAGATCCAGCAGATGATTGAAGTACTGCAGCAAGGAACACAAGAAGCTGTTGCTGTAATGGACTTGGGACGCTCTCAGGCTAACTCTTGCGTTGATAAAACTGAGCAGGCTAATAATGCACTTGAAAGCATTAGCGATGCAGTACATCGCGCTCACGACTCAGGAACACATATTGCTCATGCAGCACAAGAGCAAAACTTAGTGAGTCAGCAAGTCTCAGAGAAACTCGAACATATTGCCGCTATTTCGGAAGAAACATCTACAGGGGCAGACCAAACGGCCCAGTCTAGTCATCAGGTGGCTCAGTTAGCAGAAGAGCTACAAGCATCGGTTAAAGAGTTTAGAGTCTGATAATTTATACCAATAACAACCATCAGTAGTATTTAAATTTAATCAGTAGTATTCAAATTTTAGAGATAAAAGAGGCGCTAGATTTAGCGCCTCTTTTTTATTTACGATGTTAATAGATAAAAAAACACTGGGGTTTCCCCAGTATTTTTTAACATAACCTTATCGCTATTAGTCTAACCGCCAGCAATACGATCTTTGATTGCTACCGTTATTTCGCTGCCACCATGACCATTACTTTCGGCCCAAGCGACAATGGTATTTCCATCTGCTTCAGTAGAACCTAAATCTGATGCTGGAAGACGTTTAGCCACAAAAGTACCTACTTTATTAGAACCGCTTTTTAACGCCGTCCTCAACAAGCTGTCACCGCCACAAGAAACACCACTGTAAATATTACGCAGCTTTACACGGCTCTCTTTAAGTTTTTTACGTAAGCGGTTCTTATCATCAGCCTGAACGTAATTACAGATATTTGCCGCCAATTGATCTTGGTTAGCAAATGCAGTTGATGAAACAGAAATTGAAGATGCCACAATTACTGCAGCGATGCTCAAAGGCAACAAGCGCATCTGTCACTCCTTATTTTTTAGTTTTTATTTATTATTAGAAAAGTAGCACTATCTAGTAGGCTTTCTTTATCGTTATACAGGGTACTAAACAACCCTTTGAATTTAACATTTTTTTACCAACCTGATAAAGGTATATTCAACCTGTTTATCATTTTTTGCTACATCTCGAGAAACTTCTAGCCAGCTACCATCATCCCATTCAGGGAAGTAGGTATCACCATCAACTGTTAATGCGATTTGTGTGAGATACAAAATATCGGCTTGTGGTAGTAACATTTCATAGAGTTGCCCTCCCCCCATCACAACCAACTCGTCACACTCTGCAGCGGCAAGTTTAGCCTCCTCGAAGCTGGTGACAGTTGTAACCCCTTCGATAAAAAGATCTGCTTGACGGCTAATCACGATGTTATGACGTCCCGGTAGTGGACGCCCTATTGACTCATAAGTCTTACGGCCCATAACAACAGGTTTGCCCAATGTCATGGCTTTAAAATGGCGTAAATCTTCAGGAAGATGCCATGGCATTTGGTTATCTTTACCGATAACTCGGTTATTTGCCATCGCCGCTATCATAGCTATTTTCATCGGACTTCCCTTTATTTTTTACAATGTAAGAATAGTAGGCATTTAGGTTTCCCTAAACTGAGAATTGGTAATCGAGTGTTATTTAATGACTGGACGAGAGCGGAAATACAGTAGACTCGGCATCGCAAGTCCCACAGAGAGCGCGCCTAAAATAAATACGGTTTTTAAGCCATTACTAACAACTTGATAAATAAGCTCGGGGCTCATTTCAGCTTCTGCGGTTAACTGTACAAGACCTATCACGGTGTTAAATGCATAAGTACCAGGGATCATTGGAATAATGGCCGCTACCGCATACATTAATGGTGGTGCCAAATGCTTTCTAGCAAACGCGATAGTCACGATTCCCACTAGGGCTGCGGCCAAGAATGTGGCCCATTCGATTGGCAAACCAAAGCTCAACCACATAGTGCGACTACCATGCCCCATTGCCGCCGCTATGGCACAATAGGGTAAGAAGCGACGCGGTACGTTAAACACCATCGCAAAACCAATCGCAGGAATGGCAGAGAAAATGGCATCGTTAAGCATCGTTAAGATAAGTGACATCATAAAAATAAGCCTCCTATCTGCATGGCGATAGTGATGCCAATAACTGATGCGACCGTAAGCAAGGTCGCCTGGCCCCAACGCGATATCCCCACACTTAGATGGCCTTTGACCATATCTGATATTGCATTAATCATAGGGAAGCCCGGCACTAACATCAGCACACTGGCTGCCATCGGCAATTTAGGCGTATCAGTTAACTCAAATTGATAACCCGTTTGCGCAATTAGGGTCGTTACAAATGCGGTAACACTAAAATTAAGCAGTAAATTATAATGACGTTTCGCAATAGATAACCTGACAAACATGCCTACTGCAGACGCTAAAAAAGTAATCAAACACGCCATTAAGTCACCACCAAACAGATGACAAAAACTCGCACACGATAGGCCGATCATTGGCACAACATATTTGGCTGGGTAGGTTTTTGGCTGAATACGCGCCACACGTTTACGCACTTCAGTTAGGCCGTAGATGCCTTTTTCGGCCAGTAAACAGATGCGTTGAAGTTCGCAAACCACAGTCATATTAATACCATGTTCACGGATGCGCCGGGTGGTAGTAATACAACGACCGACTGAAAGGCTGGTTAACACTAATGAGTTGGAAGAGATCGAGATTTCGACACTCTCTAATCCTAAGGCGTGGCCTAAGCGCTGAGTGATCTCTTCAATGAGTTCAGATTCAGCGCCATAAGCTAAAAGAAGTTGAGCAACCCTAACGACTTGACGAGTAATGTCATTTTGCGTTGTAGCGTACACCTTTTCTCAACTTCCTTTTATGCAAATAATTATCTTTGGTAGATAATTTCTACATCGTAGTCATCTTCGTCAAAGTCATCATCAAAATCGTCTTTATCATCAAAGTTTTCATTAACTGATTCATTAACGTCTTGATGGTAGTTATCCCACTTAAACTCGACTTCAGCATCAGCGTCTACTTCTTCTTCTGGAGGAAGTGCGTCAATAAAGTCTAGTAATTTGAGGGCCAACTCCGCAGTACCTTCACGGTTATAAGCAGAAACAGTGTAAACATCACCTTCCCACTCTAACTCTTTGACAATGCGTTCTATACGCTCTTGTAGCTCTTCAGGCAGCATCAAGTCAGATTTATTAATCACTAACCAGCGTGGCTTACCCGCAAGCTTAGGAGAATGCTTCTCAAGCTCAGCAACGATTGCACGTGCAGACTCGACTGGATCGCTACCATCAATTGGTTCCACATCTAAAATGTGTAGCAAAACGCGGCAACGCTCTAAGTGCTTTAAGAATTGAACACCCAGACCCGCACCGTCAGCAGCGCCTTCAATTAGACCTGGAATATCGGCAATCACAAAGCTTTGACCTGGTCTTGGGTTTACAACACCCAAGTTAGGTACCAATGTTGTAAACGGATAGTCTGCAACCTTTGGCTTAGCTTTAGAGACAGAACGGATGAAAGTAGACTTACCCGCGTTAGGCATACCCAGTAGGCCAACATCAGCAAGCAACAATAGCTCAAGCTTTAAGCTACGAACTTCACCATCTGTACCTAAGGTTTTTTGTCTTGGCGCGCGGTTAGTACTGGTCTTAAAACGAGTATTACCCATGCCATGGAAACCACCTTTAGCCACAAGCAATTTCTGCCCGTGAGTAGTTAAGTCACCAAGTGACTCTTCGGTATCGTTATCGATAGCGCGAGTACCAACAGGCACTTTAAGGATCAGGTCAGCACCGCCGTGACCAGTACAATCACGTCCGCGACCATTCTTACCGCGCTCGGCGATATGGAAGCGTTCGAACTGAAAAGTGATCAGTGTATTGAGGTTTTCATCAGCTTGCAGATAAACACTACCGCCGTCACCACCGTCACCACCGTCAGGACCACCATCAGGAACATATTTTTCGCGTCTAAAGCTAACGCAACCACTGCCACCATTACCGGCTTCAACACGGATAATAGCTTCATCGACAAACTTCATACCAACTCCTGGCACCACAGAATGAAAGAATTATACTCTTAACGATTCTAGTCGCCAAAACACAATTTACTTAATTTTGAAAAAACAAAGCCCCACCAATGGCGGGGCTTCTTATTAATTATTAGCTTAGCTAAAAATTAATCTTCGATGCTGATGAACTTACGGTTCTGTGGACCTTTAACTTCAAACTTCACTTTACCATCGGTAAGAGCGAATAAAGTGTGGTCACGACCGATACCAACATTAACACCAGCGTGGAATTTAGTACCACGTTGACGAACGATGATGTTACCAGCTAGAACTGATTCACCGCCGAAGCGCTTTACACCAAGACGTTTACTTTCTGAATCGCGGCCGTTACGAGTAGAACCGCCAGCTTTTTTATGTGCCATGAGTAATTCTCCTAATTAAGCGTTGATAGCTGTAATTTTAACTTCGGTGAACCATTGACGATGGCCCATCTTCTTATCGTGGTGCTTACGACGACGGAACTTAACAATAGTTACCTTGTCTGCACGGCCGTGGCTGATAACTTCAGCAACAACCTTGCCACCTTCAACTAAAGGTGCACCTACGTGTACAGTTTCACCATCTGCAACCAAAAGAACTTGGTCAAATTCGATAGTTTCGCCTGTAGCGACTTCTAATTTCTCTAAACGAACTGTATGGCCGGCTTCAACGCGATGTTGCTTGCCGCCACTTTGAAAAACAGCGTACATAGCTATTTTACTCCGATATTCTAACACGCCGCCCAAAACATATATGTTTGGTGCAGAGGTGCTATAAAAGCTTTAATGACAATGGTCGCGGAGTTTACGCTAAGAACTCGTAGCTGACAAGTCTTAATTCACTTAGAATAAAAAAAGACCCAAATAACTCTCACATTTATCTACAACTACTGTCTTGTACCGTAAATTTAGGTAGAATCCGATTATTATAACATTTAAGCCTTTATATGAGCTGCAATGTTAATCAGCAGCCAACAAGAACTAGAGCCTACTTATGGATTTGAACGCCATTCGTCAATTGACTGATAGCGATATGCAAGCTGTCAATCAACTGATCTATAAACAACTAGAGTCAGATGTTGCCCTAATTAATCAACTTGGGTTCTACATTATTAACGGTGGCGGTAAACGCTTGCGACCTCTGCTATCTATTCTAGCAGCTCGCGCCATTGACTATAAAGGTGAATCTCACCTTAAATTAGCAGCAATTATCGAATTCATTCATACCGCGTCACTTTTACATGATGATGTCGTTGATGAATCAATGTTGCGCCGAGGCAGGAAAACCGCAAATGCACTATTTGGCAATAGTGCCAGTGTATTAGTGGGTGACTTCTTATATACCCGTTCATTCCAGATGATGACTGAACTTAAGTGTTTAGAGGTGTTAGAGATCCTTGCTGACGCAACTAATGTGCTCGCCGAGGGTGAAGTCCTACAATTAATGAATTGTAACGACCCTAAGACCACTGAAGACAGCTATATGCGTGTTATCTATTGTAAGACAGCCAAGCTATTTGAAGCGGCTACACGTCTTGCAGGCTTGTTGGCTGATAGCCCTATCGAAGTGCAAACGGCTCTGGCGGAATACGGTAAATATTTAGGAACGGCATTCCAGTTAACTGACGATCTTCTCGATTACACTGCGGAAACCGAAGAGCTAGGTAAGAACATCGGTGACGACTTAGCTGAGGGCAAGCCAACACTGCCACTTATTTTTGCTATGGCAAACGGTAACGACACAGAGAAAGCTCTTATTCGTGAGGCTATCGAGAAAGGTGACGGCACTGAGCATATCGAGGTTATTCTTGCCGCGCTCAAAAACTGTGGAGCACTAGAGTACACAGAAGCGCGCGCTATTGAAGAGTCTGAAAAAGCCATCGCGGCATTGGCGATTATTCCGGATTCCGATTATAAAACGGCGCTAATCTCACTGGCAAAGATTGCGGCTCAACGTAGTCACTAATACTACTGAGTACTTAATGTAGTCGCTTAGACTGAAAAATAAAAAAGGAGCCTAAGGCTCCTTTTTTGTTGTGACCCACAAAAGGCCTGTATCGATTACTTAACGAATTCGATACCAAGCTGAATATCAGCCTTCAAAGTATCTAGCATTGCATCGCGAGCATTAGCTTCAAATGCACTTACATCGCCATAAGCAAGAACTTGCTCTACGCCGTTTTTACCTAGCACAACAGGTTGCGCGAAGAATTCAGTGTGCTCACTACCACCATCAACATAGGCACACTCAATAACGTTTGCTTCACCTTGTAATCCGCGAACAAGTGATAAGCCAAAACGACATGCAGCTTGCCCCATAGAAAGCGTTGCACTACCGCCACCCGCTTTAGCTTCAACCACTTCCGTACCCGCATTCTGGATACGTGTCGTTAATGCTGCAACCTCTTCATCAGTAAAGCTTACGCCTTCGATTTGTGATAGTAGCGGTAAAATAGTCACACCACTGTGACCACCAATAACATTGACCTTAACGTCTGCTACGTTTAAGCCTTTTGCTTCAGCAACAAACGTTTCAGAACGAATAACATCTAATGTTGTGACACCGAATAAACGGTTCTTGTCATAAACACCGGCTTTCTTCAATACTTCAGCGGCAATCGCAACGGTTGTATTCACAGGATTTGTAATAATACCGATTAATGCCGTAGGGCAAGTCGCGGCACATTTTTCAACTAGATTACGTACGATACCGGCATTGATGTTGAATAGATCAGAACGATCCATACCCGGCTTACGAGCAACGCCCGCAGAGATAAGGACAACGTCAGCACCTTCTAGCGCTGCAGTTGGATCTTCACCGGCAAAACCTTTCACTTCAACAGCGGTTGGGATGTGGCTTAAGTCAACCGCAACGCCAGGTGTTACTGGAGCGATATCATAAAGCGATAACTTTGAACCCGCAGGCAATTGAGTTTTTAATAGTAAAGCGAGAGCCTGGCCAATACCGCCAGCAGCACCAAGTACAGCAACTTTCATAATTATCTCCGTTAATTCTCGGATTTTGTGATTTAGATCCGTTTTCCTAATGCGGCAACAGTACTGGATTCACAAATAAAATTCAATTATCCCTTAGTCGCGTTCAATATAATCTAGAACACTAATATAAAGCTATCAACGAGCAAAGAGAGTGAGAATCACGCTTTCAGGCAATTTAGTGCGATAGATTAGCATAATAAAAATTAGAATAATCATTCTAACTTAACTAGCGATCAATAAATTGCCAGTCTTTTCAATGAATTTTTATTCAAAAAAACGAATATTAATTGACAAAAAAAGCGAAAATCAGCATCATAAAGCAGATCTTATTGAATAAAGAATAATAATATATGCAAGCTAGTAGAAACCAAGATGATTTAGTTAAGACCTTCAAATCTATTTTGAAAGAGGAACGATTCGGCTCTCAAAGTGAAATCGTTATCGCCTTGCAGGCAGAGGGCTTTAGCAATATCAATCAATCTAAAGTATCTCGTATGCTAAGTAAGTTTGGCGCGGTAAGAACCCGTAACGCGAAGCAAGAGATGGTTTATTGCTTGCCCGCAGAACTCGGTGTTCCAACAGCAGGAAGTCCACTTAAAAACTTAGTGCTGGATGTCGATCATAACCAAGCTATGATTGTCGTCAGAACAAGCCCTGGTGCAGCGCAGCTAATTGCTCGCCTACTCGACTCAATAGGCAAACCTGAAGGTATTTTAGGGACAATTGCAGGTGATGATACAATTTTTATTTGTCCATCGAGTATCCATAGCATTGAAGACACGCTAGAGACAGTTAAGTCACTGTTTAATTACGCTGATTAATCATGTGCCCGCTTGGGCATAGCGCAAGAATGCCGCACCCCATGGACTGCGGCATTTTCATTTCCGTTACACGACAGGTATTACTGAAGTCAATTCCCTCTAAAACACACGCCAATACGCATTCACTTTTATACCCGTTTTTTACCTTGTTCGTAGAATGAAACAAGATGTTTTATACAATATATTCAATAGTACCTTCTCTCTTGAGTAATAATCGTTATAATCCCAATTGACAGTATTCTGAGTCGAGGGTAAGTGATGAACAAAAGTAAAATAATAAATATCAACGATATATGCTGGGAATCTTGGCAGCATAAAGATCAGTATGCCAGCGAGCAAAAGCACATAGGTGATACTGCCGGAGGGGAAAAAATTGGCGTCACCATGGAACGCTTAGCGCCAGGTAAGTCTTCAGCTGTGGCCCATTACCATACAAAAGAAGAAGAGCATATCTACGCTATGCATGGCGAAGCGACGCTGTACATTGATGGTGAGCCTCACCCCTTTACTCAGGGAGAATATATCTGCTTTAACGCTGACACGGGTATTTCTCATAAACTCGTCAATCATAGTGAGCAAGAGTTTGTTTTTCTTGTCGTCGGTAACCGCGACATACATGACGTAGTTGTGTACCCAGAAAACAACAAGGTACTGGTAAAGTCTGTCAACGAAGTTTATGCCAGACGCCCCACCAATTATTGGGATAAAGACGAAGTTAATAGCCAGTAAATCACTTTTTCACACCCAATAAAAAACGCACTTCACAGTGCGTTTTTTAATACTGAGCATAATGTGCCGGTTAGTCAGCAGCGATCATAAAGTCTAATGATGGCGCAAAGAATGATGAACCCGTTAATGCTTGAGTAAAATGCAGTAAATGGTCGTGGTTCCCCTCGCTATCACCATGCACCATACTCTCGAGCATCTTTTCAAAATTAACCGAGTTACGGCAAGTAGAGATAAACATCAAACCTTGTTCTTTAACAGAACCGTAAGGCATGCTTTGTCTTAGGATCTCCATAGACTTACCTTCACTGTCTTTCAAATTAACACGCTTAATGTGGCTGGTGAGCGGTTTGTCAGCCGATGCATACTCAATATTGTCCGCTTTAGTGCGACCGACAACATCTTCTTGCTTCTTAACGGGTAGGCGGTTCCACTTACTTAAGTTATGCGCAAACTTTTGCACATGAATATAACTACCGCCTATAAATCGACTATCTTCCTCGCCGATGAGTGCGACTGCTTGTCTGCTACGCCCTTTCGGGTTTTCAGTGCCGTCGACAAAACCGGTTAAATCTCGCGCATCTAAAAATCTAAAGCCACGCTCCTCATCAACAAGCTCAACTAAGCCTTCAAACATTTGGTTAACTTCGTTAGCCACCAAGTGCAAAATATCAAAACGGTCACAACGGACATGTACAAATAGATCATATTCGATTGCTGGCGCATCTCGATTATCTCGATTCATTGCAGGGAAAGGTTTTAGCTGTTCTGGTCGAGCATACGGGTATAGCGTGTCCCAATAATTAGCGCCAATAGCAACAAAACCATTAAATGCACTATCAGAATATTGATCTGCTAATTCATAAATATACTGAGCCACATTCGCCAAACAAGGGCGCATATCTGACTCGACATTTTCATTAGCATTAAACATTAAGTAGGCACTGTGCAAGTTCCCTTCTGCACATACTCCCAGCTGTTCACGAGGCATAACCTGACTATCCATTATAATAAGTAACCCTTAGCTTAATTAATTTTCGGCAACATTATGTACAACTTTAGTTATTAATATCATTAACTGACGCACAATAACCAAATTTATTAGTAAATTCCTAGGGTTGACAGATATTTTAGCAAAATAAAAATCAAACATTGGTCACTATATAGAATCAAAAAAATACCTGTAACACACAACAACGCTCGTTCGTGACCTTTGCAAGACTAAAAAAGTACTAGCCTATGCGCCTGACATGTTATCGCCACACGCTGCCCAACACGTAAATCAGCTTGTGAACTATGAATATCTAAAATATTGTCTGCTACTTGAACTTGATATTGACAGGTATTCCCTAAAAAGCGACGTTCAGTCACTTCCCCCACTCCCGCAGGATCCACGCTTAATAGTAAATGCTGCGGTCTTAGCAGTACTTGCTTCTCCACTCCAGGGAGTAGTTCAAGGACGTTTTCACTACAGATTTCACCAATTGAGGTGACGATACGGTGACTATCAACCACTACAGCCTTTAAGTAGTTACCAGCCCCTAAAAAGTCTGCGACATACTTATCAGAAGGTGCACAATACAACTTCTCTGCATCGCCATATTGCACGATGCGCCCCTCATTAAACAGTGCCAATGTGTCAGCAAACACAAACGCTTCATCTTTACTGTGGGTGACGAATACCGCGCTGACATGATGTTTTTTAAGGATCTGTCTTATTTCTAACATCATCTCGCGGCGCACCTTGGCATCGATGTTGGAAAAAGGCTCATCTAATAACAGGACCTCAGGCTCATAGGCAAGCGCCCTTGCTATTGAGACTCTTTGCTGCTGACCGCCCGATAGCTCATGGGGATAACGCTTAGCTAGCCCTTCAAGTTTAACTAAAGTTAACATCTCTTCTAGGCGTGTTTGGCGAGTCTTTTTATTACGAGTTCGTACGCCGAAAAGAATATTTTCAGCCACCGTTAGATGTGGGAATAAGGCATAGTCTTGAAAAATCATGCCTACGCCGCGTTGCTCACTCGGGGTAAATGATTCATCCGAAGCAACAACCTTGTTATTAATGGTTATCTTGCCGCGACTTATCGCCTGAAGCCCGGCAATCGCACGTAACAGTGTCGTTTTACCGCAGCCACTCGGGCCCAATAGTGCAACTATCTCACCTTTTTCAACGGTTAAATCTAAGCCCTTTAAAACGACTTGACCTTGGTAGTCGCTAACGACTTGTTGTACTTGTAGTGTCGCCATATTAATTATCGTGCTCCAAGGAACGGTTTAGGTAGATAAGTGGGATAAGTCCAACGAGTACAATAACAATAGCGGCCAACGCGCCGTGCTCTAACTGCTCATCTGATACGAACTGAAAAACATAGGTTGCCAAATTTTCAAATCCTATTGGCCTTAACAACAAAGCGGCAGGAAGCTCCTTCATACATTCGATGAACACTAGCAATAACCCAGCAAAAATACCTTTTCTCAGTAGCGGAATATGCACTAAGCGTAAAAGCCCAAAAGGCTTTAGACCCATAGTAATTCCCGCCATATCCAGTGATGGAGAGATCCGTTTATAACTATTCTCTATGCTACCGATAGCAATTGCGGCAAAGCGTATGCAAAACGCACACACGATAATGAAACTGCTACCGGTTAAGATAAGGCCTGGGCCCTCAAAGCCAAAGTACTCGGCCATATCATTGAGCGCAAAGTCGAGCTTAGTAAAAGGAACTAAGATACCGATAGCGAGCACGGTACCGGGTAGAGCATAACCCGTTGATGCTAATCTTGATGGAAGGATATCCGCGCGCCTTGGGCTAATACGACGAATAAACATCAATACAATACCAATCGCGACACAGATGCAGCTCACAACCACTGAGATCCATAAGCTATTAAAGCTGTATTCGAAGAAGTCTTGATTCCAGCTTTCGGCAAAATAACCATAGGCATATTGCACCAATATGATAAAGGGCAGTAAAAAAGCAAAAGTGAGTAAGGCACCGCAATAACTCATTGCAGCAAGGGCCTTCACGCCCGTGAGTGGATATATATCGAGCTCGCCTGGTGTCGATTGCTTCTGAAACAACTTTTGTTTTCGCCGAGCAAAACGCTCAAATCCCACCATGGCAAAAATCACCAATAACATGATAGTTGACAGCTTTGCCGCAGCCGCCAAACTGCCATATTCAAACCAAGTATCATAAACAGCCGTCGTTAATGTCGGTACGGCAAAGTAACTAACCGTTGCAAAGTCTGCCGCGGTTTCCATGGCGACCAAGGCGGCACCGACAGCCAGTGCAGGCCGCGCCATAGGTAAGCTCAATCGCCAAAAACTCTTCCAAGGACCGCAGCCCATCACTCTTGTTGCTTGGCTCAAACTCGCTGATTGCTCCATAAAAGCGGTGCGCGCTAATAAGTAAATATACGGAAACAACACTAGCGCCAACATTATCGCAGCCCCGCCTAGTGAACGGACTTCGGGAAAATAATAATCTTGAGGCGTTTGCCAACCGAAAAAAGCACGTAGCCCCCTCTGTACAGGGCCAGCGTAATCAAATAGGTCCGTATAGACATAAGCCACTACATAAGCTGGCATGGCGAGGGGTAACAATAGTGCCCACTGAAATATACGCCTTCCAGGAAAATGACATTTTGCCACCAGCCAAGCCGCTGGAATAGCGATGATGAGAGAGCCCACAACCACCCATAGCATTAACCATAAACTGTTACTGATATATGTGGGTAAAACCGTATTAAATAGATGGGAAAATATTGACTCATCGGGCATTAAAGACTGACCAATCAGTGCAATAAGCGGCATGATGATAAAGAATGCCAAAGTATAACTTGCGACAGACCAGCCCTTAGCTAAGCCTAAAACCATAATCTTAACTACCTAAATAAAAATCGTGACGGTTGTTAGCTAAAAATAACAAAACCTATCTTATCGCAATCAGCATAAGATAGGTTCATTGACGTTTCATTGGCGCGAACAAGTTGCAAGCTCAAAGCCTGTATGGCTTAGTTTACGCCGAATATGTTAGTCCAACCTTAAATAGACTCTGTAACAACTTACAGATCAAACTTCACTTCATCGAGTAACTTAATTGCAGCACCATGATACTCAGCGAGCTTATAAATAGGCAAGTCATCGGCTTTAAAGGTTCCCCAAGAAGCGACTAACTTAGAGGGAGCGACATCTGCTTTAACTGGGTATTCAAAATTCACTTCAGCATAAGTATGTTGCGCCTTATCGCCAGATAAAAACTCCATCAATTTAAGTGCGGTTGCTTTATTTTTAGAATGTTTAGCTAGCGCCATACCCGATACGTTTATATGGGAGCCATAATTATCTTGGTCGGGGAAGTTAATCTCTATCGCTTCAGCCCACGGCTTTTGTTTTGGATCTTGCAACATTTTGCCTAAGTAATAACTGTTACCGATAGCAAGCTCACAAAGCCCTTCACTTACCGCTTTAACTTGTGCGCGATCATTTCCCTGTGGCTTTCTCGCTAGGTTTGCTTTCCACCCTTGCAGCCACGTTTTGGTTTCTTGCTCACCGTGATGGGCAATCATAGCAGCCACCAAAGACACGTTATACGGATGCTTGCCACTACGAGTGCAAATTTTACCTTTATATTTAGGATCCGCTAAATCTTGGTAATTAATATCCAGTTTACCCAGTCTATCTTTTGAGGAATAAATATTACGCACGCGCATTGTTAGCGCGTACCATTCATCATCTGGGGAACGATACTTTGCTGGAATGTTCTGTTTTAAGATGTCACTTTTAGCCGGAACAACAAGATCTTTTTCAACCAATTCCATCAAACGGTAAAAGTCAGAAGTCAGTACGATATCAGCTTTAGATAAGCGTCCTTCACGCACCATACGCTCGGCAATACCCTTCTTGGAAAAAACAACATCGACCTTAACGCCAGTCTCTTTAGTAAAGTCAGCCAAAATAGGTTCAATAAGAAAAGCTTGTCGATAAGAATATACAGTTAAGTTGTCTGCCGCATTGGCTATTGATGCAAAACAAGCAAGTCCCATCACAGCTAGACTCTTTACCATTTTCATTACTTATCTCCCTTAAAGTGCAACCCCGCCACCACTAACCGATAGTGATAACAATTCTCAATTGCGTTAAGGGTAATCAAATTAATGGAAAACAGCAAGTCATTGAGAGCGATTTGAACAAACAAAATTCAAATCGACAAACATCATCAAACGCTTAAGTTACATACATTTAAAGTGGTAAATGCTTAATAAACTATCCATGTGGCCGAGACGCCAAAAATGCTGGAGCGTCCCCTGCACTTGCTAGCCACTGCCCAAGCGTTGGAGCAAGGTCACGCCAAGATAGCTGCGGATGACGAAAATCTAGGTAATCTAAAATACAGACCAACATAACCTGCTGCGCAGTTAACTTTTCATAATGAGTGATGCCCAGCACCACAACTTGCTTTAAGCCTCGAAGCAGCGCCTGTTCATATCTCCCGGTCCAAAAGTTAGAACGCAGCCCCTCAGCTTCGCGCAGCTGCTCAACCCTAAGCGATACAGCACTATCTAATATCCCTTTCAACAATGAAAAGTGACATTGCTCTGCCCAGTTATCATGCTGGCCGCCAAAGAGTGCGTTTGTGCCACATTCTGCGTCTATATACTTCATGATGATTTCGCTGTCATACAGAGATGAGCCATCGTTAAGGGCTAAACAAGGGACTTTAGCGAGCGGATTACATTTCAGTAATTCATCATGGTTTTCAAATGGATTAACTATCACCTCTTCAATCTCGGTGATCTGATAATATTGAATACAGACGCGAACACAGCGAGCATAAGGAGAAGCATCAGAGTAGAAGAGTTTCATTATAATTCGCTGTGTTATTACCAGTATTTTTCAACGGTTATTTGTCCTGGAGCACGGCGTAAGTTTTTCACTAACCCCTTAGCCTTAAGTGCTTCTTGAGCCTCGGTGATCATGCCAGGGTTACCACAAATCATCACCTGAGAGTCTACGGCATTCAAGCCTAAGCCTACTTTTGCTTCAAGTTCACCAGAAATTATCGCATCAGGGATCCGCATTGTTAACGCACCAGTAAGCGGCTCACGAGTAACAGAAAGTACCAGTTTAAACTGCTCAGGATACTGTTGTTCATATTGCCTTAGGTGATCAATATATGCTAAATCTTGGCTCTCTCGCACGCCATATACCAGCACTAGCCGGTCATACTCTTGCCAAGGCTGGCTCATATCCATCATCGAAATAAATGGTCCAACAGCAGTGCCTGTCGCTAAAAGCCATAAATGTTTGCCCTTATGCTCATTCTTAGGTAATTCATCTAAAGTCATAAAACCGGCGGCTTTAGTGGCAACATCAATCACGTCTCCCACTTTCAGCGCCTGTAAGTTAGGAGACAACAAGCCCTCATCGACGGCAACAGCTAACACTTCGATATAATCACTACCGGGAGGGTTAACCAAGGAGTAAGCTCTACCAATGCGTTTATCATCAACCACTCGGCTCAGTTTTATAAACTGCCCCGCAATAAAGTCGCCAATATCCACTTTAATTCTGAGAGAAAATAACTTATCGCTCCAGTCTCGTCTCTCAATGACTTGCCCTTCAATCCACATAAGACACTCCCTCGTTTCGTTTAATTTAGCATAAACTTTTATTCCGGCTGCAGAAAGATTAATCTAAATGCTGTTGTTATTTCATACAACCAATACCCATCGCACTTAAAGGTGTGAACAGTTCAGAGCCTCTCAGGCTTTTCAATTCAGTAGGAAACAGATGACATCAGTACACAAAATTCTTGCTATAACCTTAGTCACATTAACGATAGTCGCAACAAGTCTCGGTAGCTATGGCTTAGCAAGTGCTGCCAAGAAACTTGAATCTAAAGAAGGCAATCAGGTAAAAACCATCATATTGGTTAGGCATGCAGAAAAACGTAATGATGGCTCTCGCGATCCAGCACTAAGTCAACAAGGGAGTGTCCGAGCTAAGGTGCTAACAGAGGCATTAGCGGAGTTAGACTTGACACAACTCATCGCCTCAAATTACCAAAGAACCCAACTCACCTTAGCTCCTATAGCGTTACAAAGAGGCTTAGATATCGAAATCGTACAGACCAAATCAGGAATAAAGCCACATATTGCCGCCATAGTGGCTTTAGTTAATCAAGAGCCAGGTAATAGCCTTATAGCCGGTCATTCCAATACAGTTCCGCTAATCATTAACGCGTTAGGTGGCCGCTTAGAGCTGATAAATGAAGATAGCTATGATGAGCTATACCGATTAAGCATCTCCAAAACCGGGAAGGTGAGTCTAATAAAAACCCATTTTGGCCGACCTTCTATCGATTAAGGGATTAACTTACCAATAGTTAAAAAACGGTACAAATAAAGACAGGATAAAGATGAAATGAAGACATAATAAAGACAAAATAAAGAGAAAATAAAATCCAGCAAATTAGGCTTGGACTATTTGCATTTAAATGATTTAATACGCTCGTCACAAAAGCACGCAAAAATACAGCATCAGTCACAAAAAACAATGTCTTATGTAAAACGTTTATGCATAAACCTAGTGACAATCTGGAAAAGTAAGCGCTAAAAGTACGACCCAAAAGATAGACAAGGCCAAACTTAACCATCTGTTTCAATCAATATTTTCGACTAGCAAGAATGACAAAATACTACTTTAGCTTAATACCATATGAGCTAAAGCCCTTGAGAGCCTGCGGCTTACTGGAGACACATGATGGGCAATTTAAATACACTGCCAAACAGTACAGCGTTTTCATCTAGCTGTAACAGTTGTGGACGTATGACAGTAATTGAAGGGGAATATATCTGCTTTAGAGAGGGTAAAATCACAGGTTTAACCCGGATCACAGCCCCCTCTCCAAAACCTAAACTTGTTTGTGATGGTTGGAAAATTGGTAAGCTAATCTTTTAGGCGCTCAACATACCGGCATAATCTCGAGCCGAGAACTTTGGCTCATGCAATAATCCCGGTAACGGAGCTACGGGAGTTGCCTTAGCGAGACTCAAGCCGCGTGTTGTTACGCGCATACCGGCGCATAATTCAAAATACACCACTTCAAGTTCATCATTTTCTAGACCACGTTTTTTTAGCGTCGCCATAATTGCCAGCCAGTCAGTACTGACTTTGCTGCCTTGCCCTTCAATGTGGACGAGTATAGGTATATTTTTCATTGTGACCTTCTCTACATTAGCTTCCCGTTAAATTATGGTCAATTATAGACACACGAAACTGAACCAATGCTGAACCTTAGACAGGCTTTCCTTAATCTTGCACGAATTCATATCAATACCTTGTACAATTAATCCGTTATATCTCGTGATTCTTGTTGCACTCGCCAAAGTTTTGCATAAAAAGCATTAGCAACGAGTAAGTCACTATGGCTGCCAGTTTCAACGACTTTGCCTTGGCTAAGTACAATGATTCTATCTGCATCAATAACGGTAGAAAGGCGATGAGCAATAACCAGACTAGTATGTCCTTTTGCGACCTCTTTTAATGCCGTTAGAATCGCTTGTTCGGAGTGACTATCTAACGAAGACGTTGCCTCATCAAACACTAAAATTGGCGACTTTTTCAAGATAGCCCGAGCAATAGCAACTCGCTGCTTCTCCCCACCAGATAGCTTTAAACCACGTTCGCCGACTTTGGTGTCGCCACCTTCAGGTAAGCTTGCAATAAACTGGCTCAAGTGGGCCATTCTAATTGCTGTTTGTATTTCATCATCAGTCGCTTCAGGGCGGCCATAACGGATATTTTCTATTAAGGTATCGTTAAATAACACCGTATCCTGGGGAACAATGGCAATCGCTTGCCTTAAGGCATCTTGAGTAACACTACGAATATCACGGCCGTCAATCGTTATCCGCCCATTTACCACATCATAAAAGCGAAAGAGCAACTTAACTAGAGTCGATTTTCCAGCCCCACTATCACCGACGATGGCCACCTTTTGCCCCGCCTCAATCGTAAAGCTAATATCATCCAAAATAACGCGAGAGTCATAACTAAAGCCAACATGCTCAAATGCAACCCGCCCCTGAGTTAATGCTTCGTTGTAGGCATTATTAGCATCATTTATTAAAGGGGCTTTATCGAGCAGGTCAAACATTCGCTCAATATTGGCAAAGGCACCACGGATCTCACGATACACAAAGCCTAAAAAGTTTAACGGGATAAACAGTTGCATCATAAAGGCATTGATCAACACAAAGTCACCGATTGTCATCACCCCTTTGGCAACATCGAAAGCCGCCATGCCAAGCATTAGCGTCATTGCTATCGAGATAATGCAAGCTTGCCCGGCATTTAAGACAAACAGTGATAGGCGGTTTTTGCGCTTAGCTTCTTCCCATTGCGCCAAAGCCACATCATATTGCTTGGCTTCATACTGTTCATTATTGAAATACTTAACAGTTTCATAATTGAGCAAGCTATCTATAGCCCTTGTACTAGAAACTGAGTCAGCTTTAGCAGCATCTCGCACATACTCAGTGCGCCACTCAGTAGCGACTATAGAATAAGCACCATAAGCAATAACAGCTAACAGGGTTACCCCAGCAAAGGCATAACCGTAGTTATAAAATAAAATGCCTACAACCAGTATAATTTCAAGAATTGTCGGCACGATATTGAACACCATAAAACGCATCAAAAAGCTCATACCGCTAGTACCACGCTCAATATCGCGTGATAAGCCACCGGTTCTGCGTTCTAAGTGGAAGGCCATATCTAAGCGGTGCAAATGCTCAAATACCGCCATACCGAGTCGCCTAATAGCTCGTTCAGTCACTCGCCCAAACAAGGTATCTCTTACTTCTGAGATAATAGTGTTGAGTAATCGAATACAACCGTAAGCAATAACCAGAGAGATAGGAACTGAAATCAGCTCGGCAGTTGATGCGCCCGACAGCCCATCAACTAAGGCTTTGAGGATAAAGGGCAGGCCAACGCTGGCAATTTTAGCAACCACTAAGCAAAGTAATGCAAGCCCAACTCTTTGTTTAAACTCGAGCAAATAAGGCCATAGCATCCGCAGCACATGCCAATTTAACTTACCTACTGGTCCATCGAAATATAAAGAGGGGCGCATTTTGATTCCAAAATAATTTAATTTAACGACGAGGTCATTTTGACATTAAGCATAAAAGTCGATTGATGAAGATGCCCAACCGCGATGTAACCAAAAAGTTAATAAACAAGTGTCAACTCTGTGTTATCGTACTACTTTAGACCGAATGCTGACGCTAAAAACTTGCCGAATCGAGTTAGTTTGTCCGTTTTTTGACAATTTAGTACTAAACAATGCAGATTCTGTTAACCAAAAGAAAAGAATTTGCTATTCTCTGCTCGACAAGATTAAAAGTGAACAAGTTAGAGAGCCTCAGCGGCCCTTTTCAAGTAACGACAAAAGGTACAAATATGCTTGACTCATCCAAGCCGAAATCCCCCCCCTTACCACTCATCCAAACATGGATATGGATGATGACCCAATCTGGAAATCCTGAAATTCAGGAAAAGGGACAAAGCAACTTAATTGCTTCATTTGGCAGCTTAGCTAAGGCCAACGAGTATTTACTTGAGCAAGATAAATAACCAGAGCCCAGGTTAAATAATTCGATAGCTTATGAAAGCTTGATCAAAAAAGGAGGCTTATGCCTCCTTTTTGTATTTATAAATTAAACGTTTCTGCGTTTAACAACACTATCATTTAGTGTTTCTAGTAGCTTCTCTGTATCTTGCCAGCCGATACATGCATCGGTCACACTTTGGCCATAACATAAAGACTGCCCTTCAATATGATCTTGTCGGCCTTCAATCAAATTACTTTCGACCATTACACCAAAGATTGACGTATCACCATTCGCCATCTGCACGCCAACATCATCACAAACCAACATCTGACGCTCGAACTGTTTACTACTATTTGCATGGCTAAAATCAATCATGATGTTTCGATCAAGCCCTGCCTTATCTAGTTGTAGGTTAATCGCTGCAACATGTTCGGCGCTATAGTTAGGCTCTTTACCACCACGAAGGATGATATGACAATCCGGATTACCCTTAGTTTCAACAATCGCCGAATGACCAAACTTCGTCACCGATAAGAAGTGATGGGGGGCACTCGCTGCGCCAATTGCATCAATGGCCACTTTAATCGTGCCATCGGTACCGTTTTTAAAACCAACTGGACTTGATAAACCCGATGCCAATTCGCGATGCACTTGAGACTCTGTAGTACGAGCACCAATTGCGCCCCAACACATTAAGTCTGCAACATACTGAGGGGTAATCATATCTAAGAACTCACCCGCTGTAGGCAGGCCTATATCGTTTAGATCTAACAGTAACTTTCTAGCGGTTCGCAAACCATCGTTTAACTTGAAGCTATTATCCATATAGGGATCATTGATAAGCCCCTTCCAACCAACTGTCGTGCGCGGTTTTTCAAAATAAACTCGCATCACTATTTCTAATTGGCCTTTATAGCACTCTCTGAGCTCGGCTAAACGTTTACCGTACTCAAGCGCTGCGACAGGATCATGAATAGAACATGGACCTATCACGACTAATAAGCGGTCATCTGTCTTAGCTAAAATATTGTGAATGCTTTCACGGGCATTAAATACGGTCGCTGATGCGTTCTCTGTTGCAGGAAATCGCTCCAAAATGGCAATTGGAGGTAATAACTCTTTAATCTTATTAATTCGAACATCATCATTTTGGTAATACATGGTAATACTTAGCTCCGTCTAGCCTATGAATACAGATCTCTCAATTGCGATACTGCATTCAATCTATCCAGTATAAAGCGCGATTGCAATCAAGTTATGATAAATTCATATAAATATTTTTAACCATATGTTTAAAATACAATTAATTTTTTAAAACGTCTGCAAAACACCTGCTATAAATTACCAATTTCAACAATAAAACATTTATTTTTAATTCAGATATAACCAATAAGCGACCAAAGTTTACTGTGTCACATTAAACACGCTTTATTTAAGATTGATTGCACAGACCCTCTGCAGCAAAGGGAGGCTTGCAAGACTGCAACCTTGCCATGATGAAGCGATATTCGATATTGATTAAGCCAATATATTGTATCAATTTATCTAACGAGCCCCCGTGACTTCTCATTGCATCTAGCTTTGCCTGATATCGACGCTTGTTATGGTTATCTTGGGTCAATGACAAGGCTTTTTACTGGCTTTGCTGAGCTCGTTTTTTATCTCCAGAGACCCAGTAAGTGCGAGATAATCCGAAATAAAACTCATGGCGATAATCAGCTTTAGCTATTGCCCGCTAATACCAAATTAAAGCATTTTGAAAATATTTTTCAAAATAGGCTTGCTGTGCCATGTCATCGTAATAATAAGGATTGTGTATACGTGTTAGCTTTAATGCTCTATGCACGCCCCTCCATTCATCAAACCTCTCTTGCGCCGATAGCATGATGGCGTAATTATTTAACGCGTTCATGTCTTCATGTCTTCATGGGTTGATGCTTGATGCTTGATGCTTGATGCTTGATGTATATTGATAAAGCGCCTCAGCCTCTTGATCTAGTCCTTTGTAGCGATAAAGTACGGCGAGCGTATTCAACGTGGAGAGAAAATGGCTCTGTTCATCTAATGCCAATTTAAGTAACCGCTTAAGGGTAATGACGGCCTCATCGGGTAAATCAAATAATTCCTCGGCACCAAGACGTTCTGTTGCAGGAGTAAAATACTCATCGTGAAAATAAGCATTCAGCTTGGCAGAAGGAGCGGTAGCTTGATTTGCACAAGCACTCAGCATGTTTGTTAGCGCAATAACTAAAAGCTGAATAGGTAGTTTCATCACATGCTCAACGCAAGGGCTATCTGCATTAAGCATTAAGCATTAAGCATTAAGCATAAGACATGATCGATAACTCAATCGATAGACACTAAGCCACTCACGGTTTAGAGAGCTAACTTAGGCTCAATTCAAGGGCGAGCCAAGGTTCTAATCAAAAGTTAGTCAATAGTGACTTTTCTCGTTTCATTGTTTGGGGGGATCGATTTGAATAAAAAGCGGCTGATTTTGATAGCTATAAGGCCTGTAAAATAAACCTTGGCAGGAAAAGTATCGATAAGGCACTGTAAAAGGCACACAAGCAAAAGGCAAACTTTGCAATATTTGGATCTGCTGCTGATAGCGCAGCACTTCACGCCACTCATGTAGCCTTTGCACCTCATCTCTTACAGCGAACGCATCAAACGGCTCACTGGATTTTCGCACCACAACTTGACCCGCACTCGCATTTGTTGCCAGCATAATAAGTAATATAGAACTTAGTCGTTTCAATACCTTCATAAAGGGTCCATTAAGGGTTACGGTATAGCTACTTTAGCCTAGATTTCTCGGCCATTAAACACAAGTCACATAAGCACACATGAAATAAAAGGGCCGATTCCAATCGGTATAGGCCCTATATTTATATCATTGATTAAAACTAGCTATCGAGCGACTAACTCGTGCATGCCTAGCGATTGAAATCCAAGCTATTGGAAACCAAGCTATTGGAAACCAAGCTATTGACGCCTACACCATTGGCCCCTAGCTGCCACTCTTAACTGATACAAACTCAGGATAAGCATCAATACCGCAATCTGATGCATCCATCCCCTTGTATTCCTCTTCCTCAGTGACACGGATCCCCATGGTCACCTTCAGCATTAGCCAAACCAAAGTCGAGACTAAGAATACCCAGCCAAAAATCACTGCCGCGCCGTATAACTGAGTCATGAGTGACGCATCGGCATTTGATACGGGAACAAGTACGAGTCCAAGTAATCCCGCCACGCCGTGCACTGAAATAGCGCCAACAGGATCATCAATTTTAATTCTATCGAAAGCGACAATTGAAAATACCACTAAGCCACCTGCAACAATACCGATAACGCCCGCCATAATCAGTGATGGAGACAATGGATCCGCGGTAACCGCAACTAGCCCTGCTAACGCACCATTTAAGATCATGGTCAAATCAGCCTTACCCCAAATCAGTCGACATACAATTAGCGCAGCAATGGCGCCAAATGCCGCAGCCGAATTGGTGTTAACAAAAATTTTAGCCACCGCGCTGGCATTTTCAGCATCCGATATCAAAAGCTGCGAGCCACCATTAAAGCCAAACCAGCCCATCCACAAAATAAACATCCCCAGTGTCGCCATAGGTAAGTTTGAGCCAGGAATCGGGTTCACTTGGCCATTCGCACCGTATTTCCCTTTACGTGCACCGAGTAGCAGTACACCAGAAAGCGCGGCTGCCGCCCCCGCCATATGTACAATGCCACTACCGGCAAAATCAACAAAACCCGCGGCCGATAAGAAACCTCCACCCCATGTCCAATAGCCTTCAACAGGATAAATCACCGCAGTCATAAACACAGAGAAACATAAAAAAGCCCATAATTTCATGCGCTCAGCAACCGCGCCAGATACTATAGACATAGCTGTAGCCACAAACACGACTTGGAAAAAGAAGTCTGATTCTAACGCATGATCAGCCCCTTCACCTTGAGAACCGATCAGCGAGCCAAAAGAAGGTAACCAACCCCCTTCGGCATTATCAACATACATGATGTTGTAACCCACAATCAGGTACATCACACAAGCGATAGAATATAAACACACATTTTTAGTCAAAATTTCGGTGGTATTTTTAGATCGAACCAGCCCAGCTTCTAACATGGCAAAACCCGCAGCCATCCACATGACTAGCGCACCTGAAATCAAAAAGTAAAACGTATCTAGGGCAAAGCGTAACTCTGTTACCGTCAGTCCCAACTTGGTTAAATCATCCATTAGCCTATCCCCTTAAAGTGCTTCGTTATCGAGTTCGCCGGTTCTAATACGGATAGCCTGCTCAAGATCCGTGACGAAAATTTTGCCATCGCCTATTTTTCCCGTTCTGGCCGCGCCGGTAATAGCCTCGAGTAACAGTTCTACCCTGTCAGCCTTGATTGCAATCTCCAGTTTCACCTTTGGTAGAAAGTCCACTTGGTACTCTGCGCCACGATAAAGTTCGGTATGGCCTTTTTGACGACCAAAACCTTTTACTTCTGTCACTGTCATCCCCTCAATGCCAACGTCAGCTATCGCTTCTCGCACATCGTCTAATTTAAATGGCTTAATTATCGCGCTTACCAATTTCATGGTTATCTCCCCAATTACATTCCCTATTTGCTTAAATACAATTCAAGCATTAGGCCAAAGTTATTAACCATTAATATTCAATAAGATAAACTCACTTTAATTTTCGATCTTGCATATAAATGCACCAGCAAAGTGCAGTTATTCACTGTCTGCACACATTTAAAGCACAGACAATGCTGCACCTTAGACCTATTACTAATTGGCTTAGGTAAGCAGATAGGCTCTACTGACAGCTCTCCTCCCCTGTAAATAGAGAAGACTAAGATGCTAAAAACGGAAGAATGTGTACTGGTTGTGGTGGATGTTCAAGGGCAACTCGCACAGGTTATGCATCAAACTGAGCGGCTACATCACAAACTAGAGGTATTAATTAAGGGGGCACAAGCATTTGATATTCCAATCTTATGGCTCGAACAAATACCAGAAAAACTAGGTTCTACCACTAAGAGCTTAGCGTTAGAGCTAGCAAAAACGACAGAACCTATTGCCAAGCATCATTTTAGTGGCTGGCAAGCGGACACATTCAGAGAAAGACTGAGTACGATGGAGCAGAAGCAGATTATCTTGGCTGGCATAGAAACTCACGTGTGTGTTTACCAGACTTGCCGAGACTTGTTAGATAACGGCTATCAAACTCACTTAGTCACTGACGCCATGAGCTCAAGAGAAGAGATTAACAAAATTAGCGGAATAGAGATGATGCTAGCTCATGGCGCAATACCCACTAATGTGGAATCGCTGCTGTTTGAGTTACAACAGCAAGCAACAGGCGAGAGGTTTAAAGCCCTATTAAAACTGATCAAATAACCGGGTACTTCATCAGTCTGTCCATAATAAGTCTGTCCATAAAAATCTATTTACAGTGGAAAGGCCTTCACACAGGCAACAAAAAGCCCTCCGAAGAGGGCTTTAGTGCTAAACACTATGTAGTGTGATTAGCTTACTTGTAAGTTGCTTCGCGCTTTTCAGCTTCTGCATCCCACTTAGGTAGAACAGTCTTCTTGAATTCAGCTTTATCAGCATTCATCTTATCCATATCCATACCTAGAGCCGCTTGCGCCTTAGCTTTAGTAGAGATATCTGGAAGAGCGATAGGCTGTGGTACGCCTTTCTTAGCAAGCAGTTGAGCTAGCTTAACGCGAGCATCAGCAGCCTTGTTTAGCGCTGTACCTAGTACACGTAGCGCTTCATCAGGAGCGTGTGATGCAACACCGTGAGAAGCGATTGCATAATCCCAACGCCATTGACCATGACGGATATCCAATAAGATTGGAGCCATTTCAGCTTCTGTTGCGCCAGCTTCCCAAGCTGCACCAGCTTCGAAGTGAGCTTTAACTAGCTGGTCTTCAGCTTGAAGTTGGATCTGCTTAACCTTAGCTTTACGCTCGTTATCTAGGTTAACCATGAACTCTTTGCTTTGGTCATGACAAGTACCGCATGTTTCTTCGAAACGATCGAATGGGTTACCCACTTTGTGATCGGTAAACTTACGGCCTTCAGCATTCTTAACTTTAGGCATGTGACAGTCAGTACAACTTACGTTGTTCTTACCGTGCATACCTAGCTGCCAAGTTTCATAACCTGGGTGCTGTGCTTTTAGCATTGGCGTCTTAGAAATAGCGTGTGTCCAATCTGAGAAGTCGATACCATCATAGTATGCTTCCATATCTTCAACAGTTGTGCCCTTGTCCCATGGGAACTTAACAAAGCCTTTCTTATCAGCAGTCTTTTCGAAGTAGTACTCTACGTGACACTGACCACAAACCATAGATTGCTTATCTTTACGAGAAGCTTCATCGAATGGTGTGCCAATCGCTTCCATGCCGCGCTCTGCGAATGGACGAGAGATACGTAACTTAGACTTACCTTTTTCGTGACAGTCAGAACAGCCGATAGAGTTAACGATTTCAGGACCGCCTTTAGACCACTTACCTGTAAAGTAACCGTCTTCACCTTGCTCTTCGATCATGCGAGGTACATCAGGGCTCTTACAAGACCAACATGCCATTGGCATTGGACCGTCTTCAGCAGTCTTAGGTGCGCCTGAACGTAGTGTGTTACGTAAATCTGTCACTGCATAGATGTGACCACGAGCCTTGTTATAATCTTTAGCAAAACCATAACCTGCCCATAAAATAACTAGGTTTGGATCTTGCTCAAGTGCATCAATGATTTCTACACTTTCAGATGTGTCGTGCCAGCTGTTATACTGCTTTGAAAATTTATCTTTATAAACTTCGTTACGAGGTTCTGTTTTATCACTTGCGAATGCGCTACCAGCCATTAAGCTTGCTGCTACGATTGCACTCAGCGCAAAAGTCTTTTTAGTTAATGTTTTCACCATCTCATCTCCATGTTACTTTTATAATTTTTTATAGTCCCACCTAATTCAAGGTTGAATTTATCACTTACAATTAACAAAAACATACCCCTAATGAGGTATCCAGTTTGAAACTTGCGTTAGATCAACTTGTGAACGTGTTGTTGCTCACACTTTTGTATTTTTGTTAATGTGTTCAAGTAACCACTAATGTAAAACGCTACCAATAAGCAACTCAAAAACGGTAATGATGAGATTTTATAAATGAAAAAAGGCAGACTCACGTCGGCGATTTGGGGCTTTATGTTAACGCTAATTTTGCTGTCGAGTGGGCTGGCAATTTTTGCGATTATCAATCTCTCGTATAGCTTAGGGGACGCTAGGGCAATTAATGCTTCAGGCTCACTACGAATGCAGAGTTACCGTTTAATGTTCTATGCCAACTCGGGTAGCGAAGCCGCTAGTGAAAAAATTGTTGAGTTTGAAAACACGCTAAACTCTCAAGCACTTAAACGTTCTCTAACTTGGTATACTCCCCAAGACCTAAAAAACAAATATCTCGCCGTTATCGATAAGTGGCAAGTGATGCGCTACTACATAGAATCTGAGAATTCACGTTTATATGCTGCATCGCTTAAAGACTTTGTCGATACGATCGATTTATTTGTGCTCGAAACTGAGCAATACGCAGCGTTAAAACTCAAAATTTTGGCCATCAGCCAGATAGGTGGATTAGGCTTAATGTTACTGATTGCCTTTTTTACCGTTAGAATTGCCAAGCGCAAAGTTGTTAAACCACTGCAACAATTAATGCAGGCAGCCAATACCATTTCTCAAGGCGATTTTAATGTAGAAATGCCTAAAACAGAGTACCTAGAACTAAGTGCATTGAGTAACGCACTAGATTCAACCGTAAAAAAATTAGCCTGCGTATACCAAGGACTCGAAGAGCAAGTCCAAGAGAAAACCATTGCTCTCACCCGTGCAAACAATGAACTGACATTACTTTATGACACGTTAGTGATGCTGCATTCGAGTAAACTAGACAGCCACACCTTGACCCAAGCACTCAATCAACTTCAGGCTCATGAAAAAGACATACGCTTACGCTTAGTTTTAGTTCAAGACGCTGAAGTTATGGATATTATTACTGCACAAAGCACATCTGATTGGCCACTGCATAGCGAGAACAGCAGACAGTTTCCGGTTAAATTTGAAAACAACAACCTAGGTTACCTTGAAGTCGTTTCTGCTAACGCCTTCTCTTTTCCCCTGTTTAATAACTTTGCCATCATGCTTGCTCGCTCAATGGTGATCTACAACGCGGGTGAACAGCGCCAACAACTTGCATTGATGGAAGAGCGTGGTGTGATTGCCAGAGAGCTACATGACTCTTTAGGCCAATTGCTATCTTTCTTAAAAATTCAAGTTAACTTACTCTCAAAAGAGTTAGATAAAACCTCTAAGAGCCCTAAAGCTGCAGAACAGCTACAAGAGATAAATGAAGGTGTCAATACGGCTTACGTGCAACTGCGAGAGCTATTATCGACGTTCCGTTTAACCATTAAAGATCCTAACTTAGGCCATGCAATAGAAGCCATGATAGAGCAGTTACGTGGTCAGTCTAACGCGACCATTACCTTGGATTATAAATTACCTGCACAGCTACTCGGTGCGCATCAGCATATTCATATTTTACAGCTCACTCGTGAAGCGACGTTAAATGCCATAAAACATGCTAACGCGAAGCATATTCACATTAGTTGCCAAAAAATATCAGAGCAGAAAGTGGTTATTAGTATTAGTGACGACGGTATTGGTATTGAAGAGTTAAAAGAAAGAGACCAACATTTTGGCTTAGGAATTATGCATGAGCGCGCCAGTAAGCTATCTGGTGTGGTAGAATTTGACCAAAATAAAAAAGGTGGGGCAACAGTCACCCTAACCTTTTCTCCCCAACAGGAGCCAGCGGAATAGAAATATACCATCGACTCCGCATCCCAGAAGGGACAACACAATGAATTTTTTAGCATACTTACTATAGATGTATCTACCTCAGCAGGAGGCCTTAAAATGGGAAAGCCCTATTCAGTTTTAGTCATTGATGATCACCCACTACTACGACGTGGGATCTGTCAGCTTGTCACCTCTGACTCAGACTTTACTTTATTTGGTGAAGCGGGAAGTGGCCTAGATGCACTGTCGGCCGTGAGTGATAATGAGCCCGATATCATATTGCTCGATCTTAATATGAAGGGCATGACAGGCTTAGATACGCTGAATGCTTTAAGGCAAGAGGGCGTCACTTCACGTATCGTTATTTTAACCGTATCCGACGCCAAACAAGACGTTATTCGCTTAGTACGTGCTGGGGCAGATGGTTATTTGTTAAAAGATACTGAGCCAGATCTCTTACTTGAGATGCTCAAAAATGCCATGTTGGGTCACCGCGTTATCAGCGATAATGTTCAAGACTATCTGTCGGAGTTAAATACTTCGGTCAATGAACAGGAATGGATAGACAATTTAACGCCTAGAGAGCTGGAGATCTTGCAGCATTTAGCTGAAGGACAAAGCAACCGTATCGTCGCAGAGCAACTACACATTAGTGAAGGTACGGTAAAAGTGCATGTGAAAAATTTACTGCGCAAAGCCAATGCTAAGTCACGTACTGAAATGGCGGTACGTTACCTAAATCAGTAATACTGAGCGAGTAGATAAGCTATTTAGATCAAAAAGGCAGCGAAACGCTGCCTTTTTTGCTCACTAATAAATCTGAAGATCGGCAATCAATTTTCGTCTAAAAAACGACGCCAATTCACGATGACGTCATAAAAATCTTCTAAGCCACAAAACGCTTCCGACTCACCGTCATAAAAAGACATCGACTCATCAAGCTCTTGATCTTCGTTATCTTCGATATCGTTAGCAAATATTCTTGCCTGTTCAGTATCAAGCTCAAGAGACAGCGCCTTACCGAGTAAGCGCCATTCAGTGCCCTGACCACTTTGTAAACGCTCTATTTGCTGACAAATCTCAACATACAGTTCGCTATTATCGGCAAGCTCTTCGGACAACCAGAAGCCCACGGCTTCATGATCCATGCTAAAACGCGCAAATACAGTATCGGTAATCGTGTTGCGTAAAAAATCGTATTCCATAACCAGGCTCAAAATTAAAAATCACTCTCAAATTTCATTTTAACGCAATAACGGCAAGCTTGCGCCGATTAACAGAAGATAAAGTTCTATCTAGCTGAAGCTGTGTTACAAATCTGCTACTCGTTTAAATTTATACCAAAGGGACGTTTATATTGGCCAAAATACGATCATGAAGCTTAGTACTGAAAACAAAAAAGGACGCGATATGCGTCCTTTTCTATTACTGCAATAATTCAGCAGATTAGTGTGCGTGCTCAGCACTTGCTTCAGCAGCTGGAGCCGCCTTTTCGATATCTAGCAATTCAACTTCAAATACCAGTGTTGAATTTGCAGGGATAGTACCGGTATCACGATCGCCATAAGCTAGATCTGCAGGGATAACAAACTTGTACTTAGAACCCACAGACATCAACTGAACGCCTTCAGTCCAACCAGGGATAACGCGATTAAGTGGGAAAGTCGCTGGCTCGCCACGGGCAACAGAGCTATCAAACTCAGTACCATCAGTTAATGTGCCAACATAGTGTACTTTAACTGTATCTTCAGCCACTGGCTTATCACCCGTGCCTTCAGTGATCACTTCGTACTGTAGACCAGAATCTGTTGTCACAACGCCTTCTTTAGCCTTGTTCGTATCTAAAAAAGCTTGGCTGTCGGCTAGGCTCTTCTCAGCCAATACTAATGCTTGTGCTTCACGCTTTTCATTTAGCTTTTCATCAAGAGTTTGCAAAATAGTTTGCATCTCTTCTTGAGTCAGTTTCAGCTCGTCGTTTAGACCTTCGCTAAAACCTGTCACAATTAGGTTTCTATCAACACTTAGACCAAGTTCTTCTTGCTCTTTAATATGGCCAGCCATGTAAGTACCAATAGACGCGCCAACGCTGTAGGCTTCTTTTTGCGCTTCAGTTTTCAATTCTACAGGAGCCGCTACAGCTGTTTGCTCTTGATTACAAGCTGTTAGACCAACTACGGCCAAAGCCACTAGTGAATATTTATAAATCGATTTCATTAAAGCTTCCTCAGCATTTACACGTGGTTACACTAACCTAATACTTTTATTTAGGCGAACCACTCTATACTAGTTAAATAGGTTATTCCAATCAGAATAGCGAAAAGCGTATTGACTGTTATCTACTCATTTTTCAATACATATTAATCAATTATGTATTGTCAGAGAACCGCCGATATGGTTTTGACCTACTAACTTAGCAATGATTACCTCTTTAGTCATCTAACAGACAGCAGAAATGGCCCCAAGTTCATTCACAACTGAGACGCAAGGCGCTTTTATCTATTTTTTCAGCATTCGGCTAAGGTGTTAGAAAGCGGAATCAAGCTGTTTTCAATAGCGAGTTTCCATAAACATAGGCAGGCGTTGTATACTCACACCATAAATAGGATCCCAAACCGATCCTGAAGTTTCCAGTAAATGGTGTACTCAAACTATGAGACGCCCTATCCATCAGAGGTTAATTTGGATAATTTAGAAAGTCGTGTCGAAGAGTTAGAAATGAAGATTGCGTTTCAAGATGGCACTATTGAAGAGCTCGATCAGCAGGTTATCAAACTAAACCTAGCACTTGCCTCACAACAAGAACAACTACGGATCTTAATCGGCAAATTACAGGCCGTTGAGCCAAGTAACATGGCAAGTCCAGCGGACGAGACACCACCGCCTCACTATTAATGACCTCACCATAAGATGACTAACTTAAGTCGAGTAAAGATAGTGCACGCTATTGGGTACTATTCAAGCACTGACTTAAGGCATTCATCTTATGTTCAGCTTAACGCTATAAAAGTCTTTGATATCACCATGAAACACGGTAAGTTTTGATAGATGTACTCTTGGCTGAGCTTTTATCATTTATAATTAATTGCATATACTCAAGAGACTCAAAATAGCTTTTAGCCCGTTAATCTAACTCTGTTAGTAATCAAGGAAGGCGATGCAACTAACGCAAATTAAAGAGTTCTGCAAATGAGAAGTTTACTTCTGCTGGCAACGATTGTGTTCAGCCTGAGTGGCTGCGCGTTTAACAGCATCTTTATTAATTACCCTTCTCAAATCGCCCCAGTAAAGGCTCAGCTCAACTCACCAACACCACAAAACGCAGCGCAAATCGTCAAGCCTAAAATTGATGGTGCCGATGGCCTGCTGTATGCCCAAGAGGCTGGACGTAGCGCGCAAATAGCGGGTAACTTTGATGCCAGCAAAAAATACTACCAACAAGCCGTCGCAGCTTATCAAGCCTTCGATGATAAAGCCAAGCTAAGCCTTAGTGATGCTGGTGCCACGGCAAGTAGCTTATTTGTAAATGATAACGTCATCCCCTATCGTGGCCCAGGCTACGAGCGCATCATGCTGCACCAATATCAAGCCCTCAATTACCTATTTGCTGGCGATCCCCAAGGCGCATTAGTAGAAGTTCGCCGCAGTAATGAGCTGCAAAGCTCAGAGCAACAGCGCTATCAAAAGTCGAATAAATCCGTGCAAGCTATGGCAAATGGCACCATAGACGCCGAAATGAACACACTCAGTAAGGCGGCAGGCACAACAACCAGTTCATTCCTTAATGCGTATAGTTATTACACCACGGGTATGTTGCATGAAATTTTAGGTGAGCCGAATGATGCTTACATTGATTACCGTAAAGCGGCGCAGATCTCGCCCAATAACCCATATTTACAAAAAGACTTAGTCAGACTGGCTAAGCAGCTGTCGATGCCGCAATACGATGAATTTAAAAAACGTTGGGGTGATGCCGTAGAGCCTAAAAAGGGTGAAGGCCAAGTCATCATCATGCTCGAGCGTGGCTTTGTCCCTGAAAAACAAAGCTTCACCGTACCTTTTACTATTCACGGTAATTGGCAAACGGCATCGTTAGCAACCTACTACCCCAATAGGCAACCAGTCAGGCAAGGGCAAATTCAAGGCTTAGGCACAGTACTCAAAACCGCACCCATCGCCAATATCGATGCCTTAGCGATAACCGCGCTAAAAGAGCAACTACCAGCCGCTCTCGTCAGACAAGCTGCAAGAATTTATGCCAAATCAGAGATGGCACAAAGTGTTGAGAGCCAATCTAAAAAGCGCAACAATGATATTGATTACGCCTCTATCGCCATGCAAATTTTTAACGTAGTCAGCGAACAAGCTGATAGACGCAGCTGGCTAACCTTGCCTGAACAGGCGCAAATTGCGCGAGCATACGTAAAACCTGGCCGTTATTCATTAATGCTCGACAACGATCCAGCCGACCCCATTGAAGTTAAAAGCGGACGTACAACCTTAGTGTGGATAATTGACACTGGTAATTACACCCGTTTTTATTCAATAATCATTTAGTAATCACTTGTATGGAACTTAATATGAAACATTTAAAAGTCGTTTTTATTCTTGCAGCAGTAATAGGATTATCTGCTTGCCAATCAAAAGTTGAATACGGTGATGCCACGGAAGTGGAAACCGTTAACGAGAACTTCGGCTCAACAGACCTTCAGGCTATTGCCGCTAAAATGGTCGATAGCATGCTGACCTTCCCGCCTGTTGTTGCGATGACAGCCAACGACCGTCCAATCATCTTCGTTGATAAAATCAAGAACAAAACCTCTGAGCATATCGATACCGAGTCGGTTACCGATTCAATCAGCAATAAGCTACTGCGCTCTGGTAAATTCCGCTTTATCGACATGACAAAAGTGGACTCAGTACGTAAGCAGTTAGACTACCAAAACAATTCAGGTATGGTTGACCCATCAACTGCGATTAACTTCGGTCGTCAAATTGGTGCTCAGTACATGCTTTATGGCAACCTATCTAGCATCGTTAAGCAAGATGGCAGCACTAAAGATGTTTACTACAAAATGACAATGCGTTTAATGGACTTAGAAACCGGTCTAATCGAATGGTCTGACGAAAAAGAAATTCGTAAGGTTAAGTCTAAGTCTTTCTTGGGCCTATAATTCTATAACGAATTTATCCTAGTAACGAAGCCAGCCTAGCGCTGGCTTTTTTGTTTCCTAAAATTAGCGGCCGTTAATACTTCTTCGCTAACGAGAAATAAGGTAACTTATCGCCCTGATGCTGGGAGAAGCAAGGGCCTCGCTAGTAGAGTCGCCACTTTAGAGAAAAAATAAGAGCTAAGGCTCATTCGTTTGATATTAAGGATGCTGTTTTGAAGTTGCTGCATATAGGTTTTACTGCTGCTTTAAGTTGTTTTGTGATAGCCGGAAATGCCAGCACTAAAGAGGCGAGTCGCCAACGAGATAATACGCCCTATATAAGCCAAGAGGTTGCTGCGCAGCGCTCAGCTAACATATCTGATGTGCATTATGATCTCGATTTTAGCTTAACCGATCAGCAAAGCTTTAGCGCCATTAGTAAGGTCAGCTTTGAGCTCGACAACACCAAACAACCGCTGAGTTTAGATCTCAACCAAGCAAATATTCGCAGCTTCATTATTAATGGTACTAAGGTCTATCCTAATTATAACAACAGCTACATCAGCCTAAATCCGCGTTTACTCAACAGCGGTAGCAATACCATTGAAGTCGCATTCACTCGAGACTACAGCAACAATGGCGAAGGCCTGCACCGCTTTGTCGACCCTATCGATGGCAAGGTCTACCTCTATTCGCATTTTGAACCCGCGGCAGCCCAGCAGATGTTTGCCGTGTTCGACCAGCCAGATCTCAAAGCCAGCTTCAGCTTAACGGTAACCGCCCCTAAAGAGTGGACGGTGATTAGCGCCATGAGAGAAACCTCAATAAGCGAGCTAGGAGAGCAGCGTCGCTGGATATTCCCTAAGTCTCCTAAGCTTAGCCCTTATAACTTCTCTATGCATGCTGGCCCTTATCATGAGTGGCAGGACAACTCAGGCAAGTACCCGCTGCGCTTATTTGCGCGACAGTCTGTAGCAAAACAAGTTGATGAAAAAGACTGGTTTACCTATACCCAGCAAGGACTCAGCTTCTTTGATGACTATTTTGGCATCCCGTATCCATTTAAAAAGTACGACCAAGTTTTAGTACCAGACTTTATCTATGGAGCGATGGAAAACGCCGCAGCTATCACCTTTAGTGAAAGCCGCTTTCTGACTCATGCTGATATGACCAGCGCTCAGAGACAGCGTTTAGCCAGCGTTATCATGCACGAAATGGCACATCAGTGGTTTGGTAACCTAGTCACCATGAAGTGGTGGAACGGCTTATGGCTAAATGAAAGCTTCGCGTCATTTATGGGTACCTTGGCCACCAGCAAAACCACCGAGTTTGCAGCTTGGCGAAGCTTTTATGCCAATAATAAACAAAGTGCTTACCACCTTGATAGCTCGGCCAGCACTCATCCCATTGAAGTGCCAGTGGCATCGAGTCAAAACGCCTTCGATAATATCGACGCTATCACCTACTCCAAGGGAGCATCGACTCTTAAGCAGCTTAACTACCTGTTAGGGGAAAAGATCTTTCAAAAAGGGGTGCAAAACTACTTAACTCAATACAGCTATCAAAATGCCGAACTAAAGGACTTTATCAAAAGCCTTGAACAAGCCTCAAGGCGAGATTTAAAACAGTGGAGTCAAGACTGGCTCTACCGCGCGGGCGTTAACACAATCGAAGCCGAATTTAGCTGCAGTAATGGACGAATCAGCGCGTTTACCCTCAAGCAAAGTGCGTCTAGCGAACATTCTACCTTAAGGGAGCAGAAGGTACTCGTGGGCCTGTTTACTCAAGGTCGCAATCAGCTACACCACAACATTAGTATACCTGTCAGCTATAGCGGAAAGACAACACGGGTCAAGCAGCTTGTCGGTCTACATTGCCCAGATTTGGTTTACCCCAATTATCAAGACTGGGGCTTCGTCAAAGTTAATCTTGATCCGCTGTCATTTAAAACCACACAAACTAACTTAGCGCGAGTGAGTGACCCACTACTGCGTTCTATGTTGTGGCAAAGCCTATGGGACGGCGTTGAAAATGGCACTTTACCGCTCAACTCTTATATTGGCACTGTGTTAATCAATTTACCCGGCGAGCGTGATCTGATTATCTTAAATCAGGTGTTAGCGAGCCTGTCTGATACTCGGGTATACCTAGATAAAATGGCGCCAAGCAACCTACACTACGCCAAGACGGTAACCAGAGCGATTGAGCAAATGAGCCTGAGAAAGGTGATGGTTAATAAAGGCAATCGCGACATTCAACGCCGCTGGTTTGATAGCTATATTGAGTTTTCCCGCAGTAAAGACGCCTTAAATCATATCGATACCTTGCTAAATAAAACGGCCAGCATCGACGGTTTACAAATAGACCAAGACTTGCGCTGGAAAATGATTATTCACCTCAAGCGTTATGATCATCGCAATGCTCACTTTTGGCTTAATAAAGAGCGTATTAGCGACAAATCAGACCACGGCCAAAAGTCGGCGCTCGCCGCCGAGGTGATTCAACCTTCAGCCACGAAAAAGCACCTGTGGTTAAACCGTATCCAGCAACCGACTAATCTAGCGTTTACCAAGGTGCGTACGGTAATGAATAACCTTTATCCGAGTGAACAACAATATCTCAGCGAGACCACCGCAAAGCAACGATTTGCCACGCTTGCCCAATTAGATAGCAGCAAAGGCCCCGTGTTTATGCGCAGCTATAGTCATGCACTGATCCCACAACAATGTAGTTACGGCAACGTTGTCGAATTAAAGCAGCTTATCGAGTCGACACCCTCACTATCAGCGCTCACGGTGCGAGCATTAAAAGAAGCTATTTCGCAAGAGCAAATCTGTTTAAAGATCAAAACTAAGATGCTGCAGGACGGGAAATAACGTTCTAGGAAAAGCTAAGACAATAAAAGCCGGAACGAAATCTAAGCCTAAGATGTAACACTGATGGCTGCTCTACCTAGGCCCTGCTTTTCTCTAGGCCCTAATCTTCCTAAGTCCTCTTTTAGCACTATAATTGAGTAGTACTATTTCTCATCAAGGAGCGATATATGGGGCCCTTCACGGTTGCCGCGCTAGCTATTATAGGTGTTTTTTCTTTCGCCGCATTTAAGGAATACAACAAAAATAAAGTGCGAGTCGAACTCGACGAATTGGTGAGTGTTAAGGACGAGCTAGAAAAACTCAGAGAGCGAGTCGCCACCCTAGAGCAAATTGTCACTGATAAGTCTTATCAACTTAAAGATGAGATAGATAAGCTTTAGGTTTAGGAAAAGCAGGAGAATCAGGTACTAGGTACTAGGAAAATGCTAAGACGGCAAAGGCCGAAAGACAAAGACGGGATAAGCAGGAAAAACAAAAAAACATCTATCCAGCTCAGCGAGTAACACTTTTGCCCTTCTTTACTCCTAGAACCTGCTTTCCTAGGGCCTTTTTTATAATGTAGCTCGGCATTTATGCCGTCATCTTTGATGGGCTAAAGCCCAACCTACATTAAAAAACACAATAGCCTCTTTTGATTTTATCGCAGGACGAAGTCCACTCTCAACGCGAAGCGTGCTAGGTGCTAGGTGCTAGGTGCTAGGAAAGGAAAAAATGGGAAAAACGGCAAAGCAAAAGATAACAGCTTGGCTTTTGCTGTACCTAGCAGGGCGAAGCCCGTCCTCGCAGCGAAGCGCCCTAGGATCTAGGCCCTTCTTTTAAAATAACAAAGCCACCTGTCGGTGGCTTTTAAATACTTATTCAAGCTAATGCTGTTCAGTCCTGCTCAAGCTCTAGTGAACTTGCACTGAAATAAGCTTAAACGAATAGGTGTTTAATGTTCTTCAAGTCGCCCTTGCCTTCAGCAATCTCTTCTGGCGATAGGCCAGAAACTTCATGCGGGAATACCAACCACTCATCCGATTCATGGATAAAGTAGTCAGGCTTTAGCGGTACCGCTGTGTTTTGTGGCTTGTAATATGGGCAAGCAATACGCACATCTTTTGGCATATTCAGGCGCATAAGGTCACTCAAGTTTTCCATTAATGCATGGATACTACGCCCCGAGTCAAACACGTCATCAACAATCAATAGACCATCACCGGCATTAGCGTTTTCTACAATGTAATGTAGGCCATGAACCTTGATCTGTTTGCTTTGCTTATTAATGCCATAATAAGACGAAGTACGTACAGCAATATGGTCAGTTTCAACTTCCTTGAAATCGAAAAACTCTTGCACCGCGATACCAATTGGAGCACCACCACGCCAAATACCCACGATAAACTGTGGACGGAAACCACTCTCGTAAACTTGCGCGGCTAAACGAAAAGAATCTTCTAGCAACTCTTGTGCGGTAATAAAGCATTTCTCTGACATCTGACCGTCCCCATCTTGTTATTAATATCTAAATTAGGTCTTATCCAATCACAACATCGATTGCTCTATTTGTGGTAATACTCTGACGAGAAGTATGACCAATTGGAATATAAAAACAATAAGTTAGCTAATACAGAGCATTTATCTAACCCACTTTTATCCAATAAGAATAGATCAAAAATAGTTTAACTGATTAGTATAAAAAGGCAGGTGATGACGTCTATTCCAAGATCTGGAATGGGGCCTGTTAATCGTCAAAACGAATTAACCGCTCAAAGTCTAAGCACCCACCGGATTTTGGAGGCGAATTTTATACTAAATTAACAAGTATTGCTGCAAAAAAGCCGAAAAACTTATGTCGTTATCACTAAAAAATAAAGCCACCTTAAAAGGCGGCTTTATTTTGTTCATCAGCTTTGTTCATCAAATACAGTTAAATCGAAACCATCTGTAAATGAAAACTAAAGATAACGCTTAAGCATAGCTGTTTTAAGCTTTGGCCATTTCAAGTGTATGGCTACCGGCTTTCGTTACCATAGAGAAGTTACGCTCGGAGTCTTCTGTAAAGTCGCGAGTATAAATCGTATCCACATAACGCCAATCGCTACGCACCTCTTCATGAGTAAAGGTCAGGGTCATTAAGCCTCGATTCATTAGATTCGCATAAGCAAGGTTATCAACTAAATCGATAATCGCCGCTTCAGTCGCTGGAATATCTTTAGCGTCAATACCAAGGTAATACTCAAGTCCTGGTGAAGATACTGAGCTAGTGGCAAACTCGACCCCCACCGAGTCACCAGCGGCATCTTTAAGCTCATTAGCCCATGCGTTATGGGTATCGCCAGCAATCACCACTAAGTTCTTAGCCTGTGACTTCGCGGTCGCCAAAATAACTTCACGCTCATAGGCATAACCGTCCCATGAATCAAGGTTGTAAGGGATTGATGGCAACTGCAGCAATGCCATCGCTTCAGGTGTTAACTTATGCCCATAAAACGCTAAGTACTTCAGCTCATCTGCACTCAACGTTGGATCGCCCGCCGCTTTTCGTGCGGCAAACTGCGCTAATGCCGCTAACTGACCAAACTCAGGAATAGATAACTGCTGAGTCGCAATGGCTGCAGGTAGCATCATCTGCCCCATCAATACCTGTTGCCCCAGGACCTGCCAAGTGGCCGTCGACGTCAGTAGCGCCGTTTGCAACCAAGCCTGCTGTTCTTGGCCTAGCATAGTTCGATTTGTATCTGTGATATCTGCCATAAAGCGTGCGCTATCTAAGCCACCAGCACCATTCATATATTCAACGTAATCGAGCGGTTTATCACGACCTATCAGGCGCGTATCTAGCATATGTAAATCGACTAAGTCGCCAAACTGGAATGAGCGGTAGATCTCTTCATGATTGCCTTCTCGCCACGGACGAATAGGTAGCCACTCGAAATAGGCTTGCAATGCCGCCTCTTTGCGCGCATCGAAATCCCCTTCGCCATCATTGTGATTTTCAGCACCATCGCGCCAGCTGTCATTCGCCACTTCATGGTCATCCCATACCGTAATAAACGCCGTTTTACCATGGAGTTTCTGCAAGCTAATATCACTACGGTATTGCCCATAACGAGTGCGATAGTCAGACAGACTCATGAGCTCGCCTTCCGGTAACACCTCACGTCCTAATTCAGCTGCACGCTCACTGGCGTATTCGCCGCGGGCATACTCGTAGATGTAATCACCCAAATGAATCACCGCATCAAGATCATCCATTCTTGATGCCATCTCATAGACATTAAAATAACCAGCAGGGAAATTAGCGCAGGACACCACGGCAAACTTAGCACTATCGATAGCGCCCTGTGGCAAGGTTTTAGTCATTGCCGGCTGCGAGGTTTTATTGCCTGCCTTAAAGCGGTAAAAGTACGGGGTACCAGCCTCGAGCCCCATGGCGTCAACCTTAACCGTATAGTCTCTATCGCTGTTAGTGATGGTTTCGCCATTACTCACTAACTGGCTAAAGGCGGCATCGGTCGCCACCTCCCACGACACCTTAATGTCGCCATCACTTTTTGGTGTTACGCGGGTCCAAAGTATCACCGCGTCATGGCTAGGGTCGCCACTTGCTAAGCCATGTAAGAATTCAGCAGAAATGCCATTGTCATCATCATCGCTGCTACAGCCCATCAGGCCATAAGATACAACTGCAGCGCCCACACCTTTAGCAGACATGGCTAAAAAATCTCTACGAGTAACAGGTCGTTTCATTGTTATTATTCCTTTAATATTGGCGTTCTAGTTTTACTTATGTGGTACGAGGTCTAATCAGATGGAATGCTAAAGCACCACCATGACACGAAGAAGACAAAGATGTAAACCGATTGTTAAATATCAATTAGTTTAATCGACAGGTTATTGCTGTCAGCAAAACATCAAAAAAATCTAGTGGTATTTCACCTAAAAGGAACAAAGGATAATGTGTAGGGCTATTTCAGTATTGGCAGTTTTAATTACCTTACTTAGCGGCTGTAGCAGCACAGAGCAAGGCGTGATCTTTGACGAGTTAGAACAAAGAGGTGGTGTTATCTACTATCAAGACGCTCTCTATACTGGAATATTTTAGATAAGGACAGCCAGCAAAGAGTTAGCGCTAAAGGTTACCTTATCGACGGTCTACTCCAGGGAGAAGTCATAAGCTATGACATCTATGCCAGAGTAACAAGAACCGAACACTTTAAAGATGGCAAACCCCATGGGATCCTAACCAAGTTTTATGAAGATGGCACAGTAGAAGAGCAAGGCCAATTTGAGGCGGGCGAAGCTGTCGGGAAATGGCTGCTTTATTATGAAAGTGGCGCCTTAGCTCGTGAATCTTTTCACAAAAATGACCGACCTACTGGACAGTGGACATATTTTAATGAAGATGGAACGATCAAAGAAACACGAGTCTATAAAGACGGTCAGTGGATAGAATAATACCAATCAGTATAAAGATTTGGTCGCTCAGCGAGAATTTAGCGGTTCTGATGCAAGGCAACGAGTGAAGAGCATAGTTGAACTAGGGTTTAGCTCCCTCTTGTTCATTAAGAGTCGCTGCAGCTGAGCCGCTAAAACTCGCCATTCTGGAGCGTTTTTGGCTGCCTACTTCAGCGTTGAACAGCTTTACAAGGGAATAGCCATTCTTACAGCTATTCGCCTTGAATTAGTTTGCCAAAAACCGCTCTGAGTAGATCAACTTCTTATACTGATTGGTATAACATCTCTACAAAGCCAGCTTTAACGTTAGCGCCTAATGCGTAAGGTGCAAATAACCGGCGCGTGGTCGCTACTTTGGCTATCACGCTCAAAGCTTGGGTTCACTAAGTGCCTGTCTTCGGTGTGATAGTCACAAACCTCGGCAACACTATTATCAAAGCTTGGGTCAAAGTCTGCCGACAATAATATGTAATCCAGCACATTACCGCTGGCACCGTAGTAATGAGTCGGCGCTCTCGATGCCCGCGCTTTAGCCAGCATGAACTCTTCCTCTACAGCGACATCATCAAGGTTTTTATCTGCCGTCTCCACGCCAAATAGATCCTGCAAACCTTGTTGAAACAGTTTGTAAGCATCCGTCAGCGGGAAATTCGCTAGCTCGCCCAGCCCCACTTTTTCAAAACGTAGCTCGCGGTTAGTTAATGGCGATAATACCGAGCTTGTGAGCTCTTCATTAAAATCGCCCATTAACACCATTGGCTGATTGGTCTCAATCCGTCTTTGTAGCATGGCATGCAACAGTAACGCCGCTTCACTGCCGCGCTGAATGCTCGATGCCCACTGACCTAGACTGTTACGCCCTAATAACTCACCAAAGTTAACCAAAGGTGCGCTAGAGCCAGCCTTCTGCAGTGAAAGCTTTGGTTCTGAAAACTTAGGCTGGGGCAATTCATCCAGGTGCGGGCGCTTAGATTTAAAGTGCACCACGTAAATATCGCAAAGACCAATTTGCGGCAACTGCACTGTCGCGCGAAGGGGTTTACGGCTAAATGCAAAGTTAGGGTTTAGCCCCAACGCATGAATATACTCAGGCTCAGCTTCAATCGCGGTCACTTCAGTGAAAGGAAACTTTGAGGCAAGAGCGACAACCGGATCGCGGCAAATATAATCGTCAATCACGGTTGGTTCGCCCACAGTGGCAAAATGCGCATAACCCGCAGTTCGCATCTGCTCAGCCAAGGCTTGAGCCGAAAACACCTCTTGCAAGCCAATAATATCGGGCTGATGCTGCGCTAAAAACTCAGCTAACCAGCCCTGCTTTTTATGCCATTGTTCTTTGCTATAGATATTCTCAAAATCGTAATAAGCCAGAGGTGGCTCAATATAATTAAACAGGTTAAAGCTGGCGAGTTTGAGCCTGTTACTCATATTACTTGACCTACTCTTTGACATTGGGTTTTGTACCTAAAAATTACGTTATTTATCTATGATATCCTCTATTTAACGTTTTTTTTATCGCCTTTTAGCTTCATAAACAGTTGCATCAGCAATACCGCTAACGCGCCAGCGATGACACCAAAAATCGCGTTTAAAATACTTGGCGTGATAAAGGAGACTACCGGGCCAACAAATTCAAACGCGCCAATCCACTGCGCCGCGATGGTAATTTTATCGCCAACCCAGTGCCAGCCATGGGTTAAGATCCCGCCGCCCACCATAAACATGGCAATGGTGCCAACAACCGACAAAGTTTTCATTAAGTAAGGGGCTGAATTTAATAACATCAAACCAAAGCGACGCTTAAAGCGCACCCACAATCCCTCGCCTGGACGCTGACTCAAATAAAGCCCCGCGTCATCAAGTTTAACAATGCCCGCCACTAAACCGTACACACCAATGGTCATTACAATAGCGATAAAACTTAAAGTGAAAAACTGCGTAGTTAGACTCTTGTCAGCCACAATACCTAGGGTAATCGCAATAATTTCGGCTGATAACACAAAGTCAGTGCGTATCGCGCCCTTAACCTTATTGGCCTCATATTCCTTGAGGTCGACAATCTCCGCTTCGGTTGCCTGAGACTCATCTATTTGATGGTGCTTTTTAGCATGGTAGCTGTGATAAATCTTCTCGAAGCCTTCATAGCAAAGGTACAGGCCACCAAACATTAGCAACGGCGTTACCGCCCACGGAATAAAAGCACTGATCAGCATCGCCGCTGGCACTAAGATACACTTGTTTTTAAATGAGCCAACCGCTACGGCCCAAACAACCGGTAACTCTCTGTCGGCGCTCACGCCCGTCACCTGCTGTGCATTGAGGGCGAGGTCATCTCCAAGCACCCCAGCCGTTTTACGGGCGGCTATTTTACTCATTGCGGCGACATCATCTAAAATCGTCGCGATATCATCTAACAAGGTTAATAAGCTTGCCCCTGCCATATCGACTCCTTCATCGCTTAGCTGCGCGTTGCCACGCGGAAATTCCGTCTTATCTCAATCTGAACCACACTCATACTATAGCGGCTATTGTGAATAAGCTAATGACAATAAACTGTTAGCTACATCCAAAACTGCGGCTTTATCTAGCGCACGATAAATCTGATAATCAATATGTGTCACTTTTAAAGCAAATTTCAGCCGCACTAGCCACTTTAAGCGCGTATACTGTCGCCAATATATTTAACCTTGTCTTTAACATTATCTTCAATAAAGGATTTCATGATGACTCAAGATGAAATGAAAAAAGCTGCCGGATGGGCTGCTCTGCAGTACGTAGAAGAAAACAGCATTGTTGGTGTAGGTACTGGCTCAACGGTTAACCACTTTATCGATGCCCTTGCCACAATGAAGTACGATATCCAAGGCGCGGTATCAAGCTCTGAAGCATCAACAGAGAAAATGAAAGCCTTAGGTATTGAGGTTTTTGATCTTAATAGCGTTAATGAGTTATCTGTATACGTTGATGGTGCCGACGAGATCAACAGCCAAATGCACATGATCAAAGGCGGTGGCGCTGCACTGACTCGCGAAAAAATTGTTGCTGCAGTAGCTGAGAAGTTTATCTGTATCGTTGATAACACTAAGCAAGTAGACATCTTAGGTGAGTTTCCACTGCCAATCGAAGTGATCCCAATGGCACGTTCATACGTGGCTCGCCAAATTGTCAAACTAGGCGGCGACCCAGTTTACCGTGAAGGTTGCGTTACCGATAACGGCAACATCATCTTAGACGTGTACAACATGAAGATTATGAAGCCTGAAGAGCTAGAACAGCAGATTGACGGGATTGTTGGTGTTGTCACCAATGGTCTATTCGCTAAGCGCGCTGCAGACGTATTACTTGTTGGTACTCCTGAAGGCGTTAAAACCGTTACTTTTTAATGCCTTTGGAGCATTAGTACGGCGATAACAACTTAGCCAAAATAGCTAAAAGCCACTCATTGAGTTAATGCTATTCGGATAAGCACTACTGTTTATATTTAAGTGGGTAGCGGCTGGGTATATAGAGCACTGAACGTGGATACGTTCGGTGCTTTCTTTTATCTGGAAGGATAAAGTGTTTTATATCGGCTCGCATTTGCTTCAGCTTAGCGGGTAACTTTCCATCTGGTGATAAAGCCAACCACCTCAATTGAGTGTCTATCAAGCTTATCGCTGCGGTAAAGCTAATACGGGTGGGCGCAACTTTTGCTTCTTTTGCTATAGCCACCATTTCTAAACGAATTAGATTATAAGCGATAAGCACGCCCCACAGTTCTTGCTTAACCCCTTCTGCAAACCTGCTTCGTAACGTCACCTTACTTTGCAATTGAGTTTGCTTAAGTTCGCCGTATCCCTCTTCTAT